>NC_014254.1 GCF_000196655.1 Methanohalobium evestigatum Z-7303
TTTAATGTATTTTTATCTAAATATTATAATAACAACAAAATAAAAAGATTTATATTAACCTTTAACAATTTATCATTTCATGTGCGAAATGGTAGCGAACATAAAATCCAGCAAGAATAACTTAAAACTGTCATGTTAATGGAGGAATACATTGGGGTCAATCTTCAACAAAAACAAACCTAAAATATTCAAAAACAAGTATTCTCTTAGTTCTGAATATGTTCCTGAACGTTTGATAGCAAGAGATTCACAAATTGAACAAATTGCTGAATTAGTGGAACCGGTACTATCAGGAGAAAAACCAGATAATGCTTTCATCTATGGTAAAACAGGTACTGGTAAAACTGCAGTGGTAAGATATGTTCTAAAAGAACTTCAAAAAGAATTATCTACTGATAACAGTTCTCATGTTATGCCTATTTTTATAAACTGTAATGAGATAGGTAATACATCTCATGTACTTCATGAGATTATCAAGACTGTAGATTTTAATTATAAGATACCAAGTAGCGGTATATCCATTTCTGAATATTACAGGCATTTGTGGTGGGTGTTGAATAAAAATAATTATTCAATTATTGTTGTATTTGATGAAATTGAACATTTAAAAGATGACAATGTTTTGTATAATCTTAGTAGAGCTGGAGAATACATGAAAGTAAATCCAAATGTAAATATTGGTATTATAGGTACTACTAATGATTTAATGCTTAAAGATCAAATTGACCCCAGAGTAATGTCTTCTCTTGCTCAGCATAATTTTTCATTCCCTCCTTATGATGCTGAACAGTTGACACAAATTCTTAATGATAGGGCTGAAATAGCTTTTAATGAGGATGTTCTTGATAATATGGTAATTCCATTGTGTTCTGCTCTTGCAGCTAAAGAACATGGAGATGCAAGAATAGCTTTGAAATTGCTTGAGAATGCTGGAACAATTGCAAAGCATGAAAATTCTCCAGTCGTAACAGAAGAGCATGTTTACAAAGCTGATAGTAAAATTGATAATGATTTTGTTTATGATACAGTGTATTCCCTACCATTGCATACTAAAATAGTTTTACTTGGTATTATAGAATTGCATAAAGACCAGAAAAAAAATTGTACAACTGGTGAAGTAGTACAGAAATACCAGCAAATTTGTAATATTAATAGTGTAGATGCTTTGAGCCGTACAAGAGTATCTAAAATGATAGGGGAATTAGACATGTTGGGGTTGATTAATGCACCATTAAAGACCAAAGGGATACGTGGGAGAACACGAACAATTACTATAAATAAGCATATAGACGTTATGGAAAATGTACTTGATAAGAGTTTGTATGGTGTTAATAGGTCATTTGTTAATGATTGATTTTTCTACTCATAAAAGTTAATACGTTTACGTGCAGAGAGGGGTGGGAGTGTATCAACTCTATAACATAATACGTTTACGTGCAGAGAGGGGTTGGAGTGTATCAACTCTATAACATAATACGTTTTACGTGCAGAGAGGGGTGGGAGTGTATCAACTCTATAACATAATACGTTTTACGTGCAGAGAGGGGTTGGAGTGTATCAACTCTATAACATAATACGTTTTATGTGCAGAGAGGGGTTGGAAACAGATTTTCAAAAAAGGTGTTTATCCCTATTAATGGATTTTCAGAATAAGGATTAAATTGATTGGAACCAATTCCATCAATTTTCTAAACCATGTCTGATATTATCAGTTCTGCTTTGTAGAAATGGTGGCAGCCATCCTTTTGGTCTTATCCTGTTATTAAATCTTGGTTTTCTTTATTTCAGGTTCTGTAATTTCCTTCTGCATCTGAAACTCCTCATGTCGTCTAATTTCTTTTTAATATTAGTTCTGTGATGTATCTGAGCTAACCAAATTACATATCTGTTGTTCTTCAGTATGGCCAAGCCGGTATACCTTGAGCCATAATCTATCTTCAGTCTAAAATCGTCTTTTAAGTCATCAGATTTTAGTTCTTTAAGTTTGATTGTGAAAGGATATTTCTTATGAATCGTGGTTTTTCCAGTTTTCAAAAAAATCCTGGCTTTGACCGGATGGCACGGTGTTAAAATTTTCTTGTTCTTGTTCAGTACTAATACCATGGATATTACCCGTTCTCTGCTTGATGCAGGTTACGCGACTTTCAACCGTTTCCTTTCGACAATGTTACCTCTGTTTGTCGTGCATGCACACATAGAGCAACGGACTAAGGAAGCATCTGAGGGAAGCGTAACTGTGATAACGTAGTTTCTGTAGAAGGAACTCAGTCTGGTCATTCAGGGTTTGCCGCACCGGACAACCCCATCTCTTCAGAGTTAGGTTATTGACACTATCAACATTTATATCCAGTGCACTTCGATAAAGGGGGTATTTTTTCGAAATAAAATAAAATTTTAAAAATCAAAAACAAATATTTTCTTAGTTCTGAATACGTTTTTGAACTATTAATACTGACTGCTCTCCAACGACTAAAGAACTTGTCTAACAATTTTTGAATATTATTAATTTATATTTATCAGTTTTCTACCTTCCATTAAAATAAATATTAATCAGCTTAATTAAGGAAATAATTAAGGAAATAATACCGATACCCATAAAACGTTTGAAATTATTATTGAATTACATATTCATTTGGAAATCTAGTTTTCTACAAATCCTCTTTGTCTAATAGAGAAAAATAGATTGATAGTAGTCCAGAATTGTCGGACAGCCTGTTCAGTCGTGGGAGAGCAGTCAGCGGACAACCTATTTACTCGTTGAAGGGTAGTCATTCATTGGGCAGTCAGAGCTGTAGCTGTCTTTTGATTGGTGTCTTTTTTAAAATAAAATGAAAAATAATAATGATAAGTAAATGTTTTCCTAAACCCTATTTCCAAAGTAATATATTTTTTAGGGTTCATACTTTCTAATAACATAAATGACGTGTTAGAAATTATCCTGCAACTCAGGATAACTTTATTAAAGGGGGTATAGGATTGAATACATACTTTAGAGGATTTCGATAAACTACCATTAACATGTCTCGAATCCTGTTAACTTTATATAGAATTGATTTGAAATATTTAATATGGATTCATTTACTGATTTTGCTTTTAACGAAGAATATAAACGTCTTATTGCTGTAGGGGATAAGCTTGCTGAAGTTGAAGCTTTGATAGATTGGAAGAAATTCAGACCTATACTGGAATCGAAGAAATTCAGACCTATACTGGAATCGATGTATACCAACAGGTCGGCTTCGGGCGGTAGACCCGAAGCTGACGTTATCGTCATGCTCAAGATGCTGATACTTCAGCAGTGGCATGGGTTATCTGATCAGGAGATTGAGAAACAGTGTATCGACAGGATTTCGTTCAGACATTTCCTCAAATTCCCTGAATACATACCAGACAGTACAACTGTCTGGTTGTTCAGGAAGAGGATCATCGATACTAACAAGGAAAAAGAGGTATGGAGAGAGTTGCAGAGACAACTCGATTCTCTTGGACTCAAGATCAAGAAAGGAATGATCCAGGACGCCACGTTCATTCATTCCGACCCAGGACATGCCGGGGCTGACAAGCCCCGTGGGAGTGAAGCAAAGACCAGACGAAATAAAGATGGTACATGGGCCAAGAAGAGTGGTAAATCTCATTTCGGTTACAAGCTACATACAATTATCGATACGGATTATCAACTGATTAGAAGATTCGAAACCACAACAGCAACAGTTCATGATAACAAAGTCGATCTCTCAAGAGAAAATGAGGTTGTGTACAGGGATAAGGGATACTTCGGTTCAAAATGTTGTGGTTATGATGCTACTATGCAGAGAGCAGTACGTGGAAGGCCACTGGGTATAAGAGAAATATTAAGAAACAGTAGAATCAGCGCTATCAGAGTAACCGGTGAAAGAGTATATGCGGTTACAAAAGGAGTGTTCAAATCAGGTACCACACTCGTTACTACTGTGAAACGCGTGAACCTGAAAATGCTGTTTACGGCCTTCGGATTCAACCTGTATCAATTGAGTACATTAAGGAGCAAAGGAGTGATTTAACCATGGGATAGCGAACGCTATCGAAAAATCCCTGAAATCAACATCAAAATAGCTAAAAATCAGCTGTTAGAAATACAAATTAACCTAAAATATCTCTAAGTTACAAAATTAAGAAAAAACAGAGGTTAATCGAAATCCTCTTTAGAATAATCTATTTTGTAGCTATGTTATTTTTAATGATGCTTGTTATATCTGGATTAGCAAGTGCTGTAGTAACAATTGAATGTCCCGACTGCTCTGATGATGCACAGTGTGATGGATCTCCATGTGTGAGAGACCTTATAGCAGGTAAAAATCATTATGCTGGAGAAGTCATAGTATGGAATAATGAATCCCATATTTTTGTGAAATACGATACTAATGATGATTGGTGTATGGAAGAAACACAAGCATATGTTGGTACTTCATATATGGGTACTGCTCCAGGGTCTTATGATTATAAAACTACTCACGATAATTGTATCGATAATTTTACCTATGAAATACCATTAAGTGACTTTTCATTAGATGATTGTGATACTGTTTATGTGGCAACTCATGCGGTTGTAAATAAGTTAAATCCTGATGTGCCTGGAGAGCCCCAGGAAACTGCGTGGGGTGAAGGTCCAGAAATTAATGGAAACTGGGCTATGTATTTCTGTTATACGATAGCACCCACAGCTTCACTCGGTGATTATGTCTGGAACGATATGAATAAAAATGATATTCAGGATGATGAAGAAGTGGGTTTAACAGGTGTAACGGTAAATCTGTATAATTGCAGTGGTGATTCTTTAAGAGCAACCACAACAACAGATGAAAACGGTTATTACAATTTCACAAATCTGGAACCAGGGAACTATTATGTGAATTTTACCATACCCCCTGAGTTTGAATTTACTTTACAGGATGCGGGACCTGATAATATAGATAGTGATGTCAATAGTACTACAGGTAATACATCCTGTATAATATTGGCATCAGGTGAAAATAACGATACCATAGATGCTGGTTTGTACGAAATTGAAACACCCGAAAACAAAGCAACTATTGGAGACCGTGTATGGGAAGATTCGAATGGGAATGGAATCCAAGATGATGGAGAACTAGGAATCTCGGATATAATAGTAACTTTACATAATTGTAGTGACGATACAATCGTATCCAGTACAACAACAGATGCTGATGGTTATTACAATTTTACAGTTACTCCTGGTAGCTATTATGTTAATTTCTCATCAGATGGTTATGTATTCACATCGGCAAACCAGGGAACCGATGACGGTGTGGACAGTGATGCAAATTCTTCAGGTATTACTGATTGTGTAAACCTTGATAATAATGAAACTAATTATACAGTAGATGCTGGTTTGTATCGACCAGTTTCAATTGGTGATTATGTCTGGGAAGATGTAAATGCTGATGGAATCCAGAATGATGGTAATACAGGTATTGGCAATGTAACTATCAATCTATATGATTGCGATACAGGTAATAAAATCGCAAACAATACAACCGATGTTGATGGTGACTATAATTTTACAGGTCTTTCTCCTGGAAATTACTACGTAAACTTCGAAGCTCCTCATGGATATGAATTTACTATATTAGGACAAGGAGCAAACTATGAAGATAACAATGCTAATATTTTAGGGAACACCACTTGTATAACTTTGGTTTCAGGTGAAAATAATGATACCATAGATGTTGGGTTGTACCAACCAGCCACAATAGGAGATTTCGTCTGGGAGGATTCTGACAAGGATGGTGTACAGGATCCTGGAGAAACCGGAATCTCGGGTCTAACAGTAGAACTGTACAATTGCAGTACGGATGAATTAGAATCAAGTACAATAACGAATGCTAGCGGATATTACAACTTCAGTGTAACCCCAGGCAACTATTATGTACAGTTTTCATCCGATGGTTACAATTTCACTCAGGCTAATAAGGAATCTGAAGATGTTGATAGTGATGCTGACAGTAGCGGAAATACTACCTGTATCACAGTAGTATCAGGTGAAACCAACGAAACAATTGATGCAGGATTGTATCAACAAGCAATGATAGGAGATTTTGTCTGGGAAGATTCTGATATGGATGGGATCCAAGATGATGGAGAAACCGGAATCCCGGATATAAGGGTAGAACTATACAATTGTAGTACAGATAATTTAGTATCCAATACAACAACTAATAATAGTGGATATTATAACTTCACAGTTGAACCTGGTGAGTATTATGTGAATTTTTCGTCAGATGGATATGAATTTACTTTACAGAACCAGGGTGGAGAAGATACAGTTGATAGCGATGCGAACAGCTCAGGCGTAACCGAATGTATTACCCTGGAATCAAATGAAACCAATGATACTATAGATGCAGGATTGTATCAGCCAGCTTCAATCGGTGATTACGTTTGGGAAGATGTAAATGGAGATGGAGTTCAGAACGATGGTGATACAGGTATTGATAATGTAACTGTTAATCTGTACAATTGCAATGGTGACTTTTTAGAAACTACAAAAACCAATGAATCGGGTTACTACAATTTTACAGGTCTAGCACCAGGAGATTATTACATTAATTTCATAGATTCTCCAGGATATGAATTCACCATATTAGGACAAGGAGCAAGTTATGAAGATAATAATGCTGATCTTTTAGGAAACACTACTTGTATAACTTTGGTTTCAGGTGAAAATAATGATACCATAGATGCAGGTTTGTACCAGCCAGCCACAATAGGAGATTTCGTCTGGGAAGATACTAATAAGAATGGTAAACAGGATATCGGTGAATCCGGTATATCGGGTCTAACAGTAGAACTGTACAATTGCAGTACAGATGACTTAGTATCCAATACAACAACTAATGCTAGCGGATATTACAACTTCAGTGTTGAACCTGGTGAATATTATGTAAACTTCTCATCCGATGGATATGAATTCACTCTGGCTAACCAGGGTGTAGATAATACAGTTGATAGTGATGCAGACAGCAGCGGTAATACTACGTGTATCACAGTAGAATCCGGAGAGACCAATGATACCGTAGATGCAGGGTTGTACCAACCAGCTACGATAGGAGATTTCGTCTGGGAAGATACTAATAAGAATGGTAAACAGGATATCGGTGAATCCGGTATATCGGGTCTAACAGTAGAACTGTACAATTGCAGTACGGATGAATTAGAATCAAGTACAACAACTAATGCTAGCGGATATTACAACTTCAGTGTAACCCCAGGCAGCTATTATGTACAGTTCTCATCCGATGGTTACGAATTCACATCGTCAAACCAGGGAACCGATGACAGTATGGATAGTGATGCAGACAGCAGCGGTAATACTACGTGTATCACAGTAGAAATCCGGAGAGACCAACGATACCGTAGATGCAGGTTTGTACCAGCCAGCCACGATAGGAGATTTCGTCTGGGAAGATACTAATAAGAATGGTAAACAGGATATCGGTGAATCCGGTATATCGGGTCTAACAGTAGAATTGTACAATTGCAGTACGGATGAATTAGAATCAAGTACAACAACTAATGCTAGCGGATATTACAACTTCAGTGTAACCCCAGGCAACTATTATGTACAGTTCTCATCCGATGGTTACGAATTCACATCGGCAAACCAGGGAACCGATGACAGTATGGATAGTGATGCAGACAGCAGCGGTAATACTACGTGTATCACAGTAGAATCCGGAGAGACCAACGATACCGTAGATGCAGGTTTGTACCAGCCAGCCACAATAGGAGATTTCGTCTGGGAAGATACTAATAAGAATGGTAAACAGGATATCGGTGAAACCGGAATCTCGGGTCTAACAGTAGAATTGTACAATTGCAGTACGGATGAATTAGAATCAAGTACAACAACGAATGCTAGTGGATATTACAACTTCAGTGTAACCCCAGGCAGCTATTATGTAAACTTCTCATCCGATGGATATGAATTCACTCTGGCTAACCAGGGAACCGATGACGGTGTGGATAGTGATGCAGACAGCAGCGGTAATACTACGTGTATCACAGTAGAATCCGGAAAGACCAATGATACAATTGATGCAGGTTTGTATCAACCAGAGAATCCAAAAGCCTCAATGGGTGATTTTGTTTGGGAAGATTTGGATGGTGATGGAACCCAGGATATTGGAGAGCCCGGTATATTTAATGTGACCGTTTATCTGTATGATTGTGTTACAGGTAATTTAATAGCTACAACAAATACAGATGAAGATGGAGAATATCTTTTCACAGGTCTAACTCCAGGTGTATATAATGTAAGTTTTGCAGCACCGCCAGAATCAGGATATGTGTTTACACCTAAAGACCAGGGATCTGATGAAAAGGATAGTGATGCAAACAGTACTGGTAATACAACGTGTATAAATTTGGTTTCAGGCGAGACCAATGATACTATAGATGCAGGTATGTATCAGCCAGCGTCTGTTAGTGATTTTGTCTGGAATGATACAAATTGTAATGGTATCCAGGACCCTGGTGAAAAAGGAGTAGCAAATGTTGAAGTTAGATTATATAACATCGATGGAGATTACATAACCAGTGAAATAACAAACGCATCGGGTTTCTATAAATTTTTAGTGCCCCCAGGCCACTATTATCTGAATTTTGTACTCCCTGAAGGTCATGAATTTTCACCCCAGTTTATGGGAGGTGATATCAATAAAGATAGTGATGTAGATAATACTGGCAATACATCAATTATCATGTTGACATCGGGTGAAAACAATGTAACTATAGATGCTGGAATCTTCAAAGCGTCACCCTCGATTCAAATCGAGAAATTTACAAATGGTAAAGATGCTGACGAACCAAGAGGACCAGTTGTTCAGGTGGGAACGCAGGTTACATGGACATATAATGTAACAAACACTGGTAATGTGAACCTAACAAATATCAATGTTACAGACAGCAAGGGAGTAGAGGTCAATTGTTTGAATACAACTCTTGAACCTGATGAATCAATGGTTTGTAATGCTATAGGAACCGCCAAGCTGGGACAGTACAGTAATTACGGAAATGTTACTGCCGAATATAACGGAGTCCAGGTAAATGATAGTGACCCCAGTCATTATTTCGGACATGATCACTGGACTAAAGTACCGACTGCAAACCCTGTACTGCTTATTGGTGTTCTTGGTGTTGCAATGCTGTTGTTGCTTAGAAGGGAGCAGAAATAAGGGACTGTAGCTCTAGCAGTACTGTTCCTTATTTTTTTATCTTATATTTAGATTTTAATTTGTTTAAGGTGATATGATGTTTTTCTGAATATATTTATTACCTATGGTTTATATATTAGGTGTTAGGGAGCTACAATGGGATACATATACATTATTTAGAAGATGGTTTTCTATGAAATTGTTGCAGTATTTTAAAAACAAAAAATCGGTAATCATTGTAACATTAATGCTTGGTTTTTTTATCATATTAATAGATATTGTGACTGATATCATTGACCCAACTGCAAGTTTATCTTTGTTTGATCTTTTCATTTATCTGGTTATTTTACCAGTATTCTTATTGTTTGGTATTGTCATTGCAAGTGCAATGGGTGAGTACAAAAACTTAAACAATGTATTCCAATCGGTTAGCGATGTTAACCAGCTAATAATAAGGGAGAAAAATGTTGAACAGTTGTTACAAAGGACCTGTGATATTCTAACTAACTCTCGTACATTTGAAAGCACGTGGATAATTCTATTTGATGAAGATGGAAATATAACAGCATCTTCAGAATCAGGAGTAGGTCCGAGTTTCAATGATTTCCTGAAAAGATACGAAAGAGGGGAGATGAGCCGATGTCTTCAGGATTTATTCTACCAATCTGATAATTTACTGGTTATTGAAAATAAAAAATCAAATTGTTCGGATTGTCCATTGATACTGAAAGAGACAGGTTACAATGCTCTGGTTTCAAGATTGGAACATGGAAATAAATTATATGGGATTTTGGCTGTTTCAGGTTCTGATGATATAATCTCGGAACGGGGTAAACAATTGTTCCATGAAGTTACTAGTGATATATCCTATGCTCTATATAACCTAGAATCTGAGAACAAATTAATAGAAAAAGAAGAAAGACATAGAACCATCGTTGATGATGTCCTTGATAGTTCTAAGGTTGGAATTTTCATACTGGATTCCTGTTTTCATGTAGTCTGGATTAATGAACCGATGGAGGATTATTTCGGAATTGATAGAGAAGATATAATCGGCAAAGATAAACGACAGCTTGTCGAAGATAAATTGAAACATATTTTTGAGGATAGCGATGAGTTTGCAAACAGGTTATTAGCTACATACGATGATAACAGCTATATAGAGAATTTTGAATGTCATGTCCTTCCTGATAGTAACCGAGAGGAGCGATGGCTTGAACACTGGAGCCAACCGATAAAATCAGGACTTTATGCAGGCGGGCGCATAGAACATTATTACGATATCACTTACAGGAAAATAATCGAACAAGATCTTCGTACAGAAAGGGATTTTATAGAAAAAGTGGCAGATACTAGTCCTATTTGTATAACAAAAGTTGATAGAAACGGTTACATTGTTTATGCAAACCATGCAGCTGAGATGGTCTTAGGTTTGTCCAAAAGTAAAATACAGGAGCGAACCTATGACGATGTGAAATGGAAAATTACTGATTTTGATGGAAATTATTATCCTCAAGAAGAATTACCATTTGAACTCGTCCAAAAATATCTGGAACCGGTTTATGATGTAAGACATGCTATACAATGGCCTGATGGTCAGAGAAAACTTTTGTCTATAAATGCGGCTCCTATATTTGATGATTATAACAGGTTCGATGGTTTAGTTGCAGCTATCGAAAATATATCTGAAAAAATAGAAAAAGAAAGAGAATTAAAGGAAAGTGAAAAAAAATTCCGCAATTATATAGACCATTCACCTATAGGTATATTTGTAGCCAATAAAGATGGGTATTATGTGGATGTTAACCCTGCTGCTTCATCTATTACTGGTTATACAAGAGATGAATTGTTGTCGATGAACCTGATTGATTTGCATCCACAAGATGTACTTGAACAAATCTATCAAGCCTATAATTACCTCGTAGAAAACGGTAAAACCTCTGTAGAACTGCCGTTCATAACGAAAAAAAGCGAACTAAGATATTTCATATTGGATGCAGTAAAACTTTCAGATGATAAATATCTGGGTTTCACTACTGATATAACTGAACGCAAAAAAGTAGAAGATGAATTGAAAGAGAGTGAGGGTAGGTTCAGAACTGTTATAGAACAGGCAGCGGATGCTATAATAGCTCATGATTTTGACGGCAATATATTATATGTTAACGACCTTACCTGTGATAATTTAGGGTATACAAAAGATGAATTGTTGTCGATGAATCTTGCTGATATTGACCCAAATATTGATACTTATGAACCCAGAAAGAGATATTGGGATAAATTATCATATCACAGTTCATACCTTATAGAGACGGTAAACAGACGCAAAGATGGTTCAGAGTTCCCGGTAGAGGTTAAAATGACATTAATGAACCTATCTGGAAAACCTGTAATCTTGGGTTTCGTTCGCGATATAACTGTCAGAAAACAGGCAGAAGAAAAGTTAATAAACGCAAAATTAGAAGCTGAAGCTGCTAACCAGGCAAAAAGTGAATTGCTGGCTAATGTAAGCCATGAACTAAGAACTCCTCTAACATCGATTATCGGTTTTTCTGATGTGATTTTGAAAAGAAAAGTAGGAGATTTGAACGACAATCAAACACGTTACTTAGATAAAATCCATAAAAGCGGTCAACATCTACTTGACCTGATAAATGATATACTCGATTTAGCAAAAATTGAATCTGGTAAACTTGAACTTCATCGGGAAAAAATATCAATACCAGCACTACTTAATGATTTGGAATCTAAATTGTATCCTTTTGCATCAAAAAAAGGTCTGTCTTTAGATTCGGAAATCGATCCAAATATTGAATATATATATGCAGATGAAATAAAACTCAGGCAAATACTTTACAATTTAATTTACAACGCTATAAAATTTACAAATAAAGGCTCCGTAACTGTTACTGTTAGGCAGAAAAATGATGCATACCAATTTTCAGTTATCGATACGGGTATCGGTATACCGGAAGACAAACAGGATGAAATATTTGAGTCGTTCAGACAATTGGATACTGGTGCTAGCCGGCGATATGCTGGAACCGGTCTTGGATTGGCACTTGTTAAGAGATTGGTTGAAATCCATGGTGGACAAATCTGGGTTGAAAGTGAGGAAAGCAAAGGAACAACTTTTACTTTCACTATTCCATCAACGAAAAGTGAACTACCATTTGGCTAAAGACCAAGTGGCTTCAGAAGGAGTTTGCTTTACCGACATGTGTTGCCGAAAAACCTTATCCTTCCTGGATGGTTCACACACCCACTATCGGTTATCCCTTTACGATCAGCTTGATGAAACCAGTAAAAATCGAGTAAAATCCATATGCAAGAAGTATGCTGATAAGCTTAATAATACTAATCAGGATAAAAACTTGAGACACCTGGATAACGTAAAGATAGCTAAGCAAGAATCTGTTAAAGATGATGTTAGAAGATTTAGCTTAACAGACCCGGAATCAAGGTTTATTAAGAATAAGAAAGGCAGAATCGAACTGGGATGCAACACTCAAATCACTGTTGACCATAAGGAAGGAATCATAATTGCTAATGATGTATGCCAACAAAGAAGTGATGCTCACCAGCTTAAACCACAACTTGAACTTGTTGAAAAGTATTGTGGAAGATTAGGTAAAGGTACAAAGATATGTGCTGATAGCGGTTACATTCATGAGATAAATGTACAATACTTGAAACAAAAAGATTTAGACCCTTATATACCGGAACAATCCGATAAAGATAACATAAAAAAGGTACGGAAACATAAAAAATAAAACCGGTTCAATGTTTCTAATTTTATATATGATGAGCAAAAGGATGTGTACATCTGTCCTGAAAATCGGATTTTAAAATATTCATATGAAATATATGACGAAAAAAGGTCTCAAAAACGTTGGGTTTACAGAGGTACTCATTGCAGAGACTGTAAATCAAATCAACAGTGTACAAATAGAAAAGATAGAATCAGGCAACTGAAGGTTAATCATCTATCCCGGGATAGAAAACGACTGAAAGAAAAGATGAGTACTGATAAAGCGCAGTCAATCTTTAAACAGAGAAAATATACTGTAGAACCGGTTATAGGAAACTACAAACAAAATTTAAGATTCAGGGAATTTATTACAAGGGGATTGAATTCAGTTAAAAAATGTTTAACCTGGTATGTGCTGCTATAAACCTGAAAAAGTATGGTTGAATTCCAAGTAGTACAAACAATTGATTGAAAATCAATCATTGTATTGCAGAATAACAAAAATCTACAAAACTTAAGCAGTTAATATTATAATTTGATTAAAGCTTGTTGGACAGCCTGTAAAGTTGTTGTAGCTAATTTGCTAAAAAAATAAGTTAAAATGAGGAAATCAAAAATTGGAAAGCATTAATCCTCATTTTTGTTCTCTTTTCAGGAATAATAGTACTGCGATGCCCAGTACACCTACAAGCAAGACCGGGTTAGCAGTCGGTACTCCAGCCCAGTGGTCAAATCCTAGATAATGGCTTGGGTCACTGGCATTTACCTGTATTTTTTCATCATACATCTCATTTTCATAAACTGCAGTGACATTACCATTATAGTTTTGTTGTCCTAGTTTCGATACTCCTGTAGTAGAGTAGGTGAATGATTCACCTGGCTCAAGATTAATATTTGGATACGTCTTTTCAATGCTTCCATTTTTGGTAATATTAATCTCTGTTAGATTCACATTACCGGTGTTTGTTATTTCATATGTCCATGTTACTTCATTGCCAACCTGGACGGCAGGTCCTTGAGGTTCATCAGCGTCTTCACCCATAGTATACATTTCAATATCTATCGATGGGTCAGCACCGAAGTAATAGCTGGAATCATAACCCTCGATACTGAGTCCATTATAATCGCCTGTGGCGATGCCTTCATTTTCATATTGTCCTTTTTCTGCTTTACTGCTATTGGTTACATTACACCATTCACCAGGTTCCAATTTTCCACAGTAATGAGTGAAACCAGTCTCATCATCTTTGATAATTACATCGGTCAGGTTGACATTACCATTATTGGTAACGTTATAACTCCAAGTCACAGTATCATTTTCAAGTATTTCAGGCCCTGTAGGACTGCTGGCGTTCATTCCATTGGTATATTTTTCCATATCTATAGATGGATTTGCTCCAAAATAATAGCTGGAATCTTGATCACTATAATTGGTGTCATTATATTGACCGGTAGCGTTCCCTATATTTTCATATTGTCCCTTTTCTGCTGTACTACTATAGGTCACGTTACACCATTCACCTGGTACTAATTTTCCACAATCATGGGTAAAACCTGTAACATCATCTTTGATGGTTACATTTGTGAGATTTTTATCACCTTGGTTTGTAACGTTATAGCTCCATGTAACCGTTTCACCTACAAGAATCTGCTGACCTGGTTTTGTGTCTGAATCTTTGCCGTTAGTATACTTTTCGAGTTTTATCGGTTTTTGACCTACTTCTTTTCCAGCTTTCTTTTCAAATTCTTTTTGGAATGTATCAAAATCACCAGCAAAGGTGTAAAAACCTGGGTATTCATCTGATGGTTGAGGGAAAACTAATTCTTTTAGAAAAGTTTCATTTACTCCTATACCAACTCCTAAGGTATTTAATTCCTCAAAACCGCTGTTATTTGCATTATCTCTTGCATCATATGATGCCTGTATACCGTTTACATTCGGTACACCATCAGTGGAAAGGTCAATGATTTGTTTTCCTGATAAATCATCTGGTAATTTTTGAACCGAGAGGTTTATTGCTCCAGATATATTGGTACTACCTCCGACTTGATTAATTGCTATTATATCAGAAGAAATATTGTCGGCATCAGATTGGCTGTTGATTGTTGTTAGTGGTATTTCCACTTGTGCAATGTTACTAAATTGGATTACACTGATTGATACACTACCATCCTGTGGAACTATTGATGAGTTATTTATCGTATTTGCCATTCCTTCTAATTGTAGTTCAAAATCAGAAGAACTGATACTACCCGAACCATCGACAAGAAGGTATAAATCAACCTTTTCGTTTGCTGCACTTGCAGAACCTGTTGTAACTACAAATAGTAATGCTAATATCATTATAAATTTATAAAGATGAAGAAAACCACGATGTCTTTAGCATCGTGGTATAATAAATAGTCAAAAAAAGATAAGTATTTTGATAAACGATTGTATAATGTATGTATCTGACCCAGAAGAATCATCTCCGTGCTGATAAGCAGACGTATGAAACTTTGAAGAGGTTGACCAAACTGTCCAAGAACCTGTACAATTTCACATTGTACAATATCAGGCAGTACTTCTTCAATAATGGTAAATATCTCAATAAGAATACTGCTTATCACACGGTTAAAGAGAACGAAAACTATAAACTACTGCCATCTCAGGTCGCCCAGAATACCATAGAGACTGTAGATGGCAGTATGAAATCGTTCTTCAAACTTCTGGATAAGAAGAGAAAAGGTGAATATGAGAAACCAGTTTCTCTTCCAAAATATCTAGCTAAAGACGGAAACTTCATTTGTACTTTCAAGAAAGATCAGCTGAAAGTAATCGACAACAAAATCAGGCTGTCATTGGGTTTAGATTATTACAGAAAATACGGAACAAAATTCCTGTATTTCAAGACTCCTGACAACATAATAGGTCAATACATCAATCAGGTCAGGATTGTTCCAAAATACAAGGGTAGATGGTTCGAGATAGAATTTGTCTATCATGAAGATGGGGAGATAGCTGAACTGGATTATAACAATCATCTATCGATAGATCTTGGTGTGGACAACTTTGCAACCTGTGTTACGACCAGTGGGACTGCCTTCATATTAGACGGCAGAGGTATCAAATCTTATAACCGCTGGTGGAACAAGGAGAAGAGCAGGTTGCAGTCAGTCTACGACAAACAGAATGTAGATGATGGTTTGAAGATGAACCAGTTTTCATGGAAAAGGTTCTGGAAGATAAACGATTACATGAACCAGTGTGTTAATCACATCGTTAAACACTGTCTGGAGAATAGAATCGGCAATGTTGTGATTGGAGAACTCAAAGAAATCAACCAAGAACAAAATATCGGCAAGGAAAATACCCAGAACTTCCAGACGATACCGTTTGCTAGATTTAAACAGAAATTAGCTTCAAAATGCAAATATCACGGTATAAAGTATCACGAAGTAGACGAGGCTTTTACCAGTAAAGTTGATGCACTGGCGCTGGAACCCATCAGAAAACATAAGAAATATCTTGGTAAGAGATCGAAACGGGGTATCTTCCAGTCGTCAACAGGTAGACTGATCAATGCCGATATCAACGGTGCATTGAACATCTTAAGAAAGGTAATCGGTGATTCCCTCAAAGGGATAACCGATAGTGGGGATGTGAACTCCCCTGAGAGAATAAGACTTTCATGGTAAACTTCTCTCGAAGCCGCTGAGTCTTTAGCTCAGCGGTAGTTCACGTTTAGAAAAATTCGTGTTAAAAAATAGAGTAAAGGAAAAATTGAAAAGTGGGTTTTTGTCGGGGTATAGGAATGGAGGTGATAGAAGCCAATAACAAAGTTATTGGTTGCAACTGAATAATGGATATGGAGGAAAGCAAATGATGTGAGGGTTTCCAAATGGGAGTTACACAATCACCTATAAAGTTGTCATGTTACTTTGTAAAATATCCATTGATTCAGATATATTAAATAATGTTGTGGAACGATATATATAGATAGGAAAATCAGATGCTGAAAACAATTAAGAAACAATTTTCAGTTTTAATTTTATTAATTTTAGTTATATTACAAACTTAATACTTTAAACTTTATAGTATTAAGTTAAAAGTTAAAATGCAAACTATCAACTCTTTAATATTTCAGGTTTTTCTAATACTATCAATCAGACTGACTGTTTGCTAAAATGTACAGGTTTTTCAGGAAATGGCTAATCCTTGATAACCTCCCATAACCTTTCTTTTTTGTCAGACGTGCCTGGTACACTCTGATAGCTCTTAAGAAATCGATTTTCCTGAACATCGGCCAGTATGGAGCGCAAAAATATGCAGTACATTCGTTACCGTTAGCTTGCCAGGGCAGAAAATTTGATACCCTTTCATTGCCACCGGTTCTTACAATCATGTCCACATCCGAAACAGGCTGTTCACAATCAGGGTAGAGATGGTTAGATATTGTGGACTCATTTACTTTTTCTACAGTCAAATCCCCTCTTTTGACTTTTCTTGCGATTTCCTGAACTGCCTGGATTATATCCTGCCTGCCGCCGTATGCAAGGGCTACATTCAGTTTGAAATTTTCGTAGTGGCAGGTAGCTTTTTCAGCTCTTTCTATGGAATCCTGAAGATATTGAGGTAAACGTTTTCTGTCGCCAACAGCTCTTATTTTCATCTGGCGGTTGTGGGTGCGTTCGTCCTCGACCATCTCATTGAGTCTGGTATCGATAAGTTCAAACAGTTTTTCAGTTTCTTCAGGAGGTCTGCTAAAATTTTCAGTTGAAAATGCATAAACAGTCATCTCTTCGATACCTATCTCACATGCCCATTCTATGACTTTTTCTGTTGTATCAGAACCCAGTTTGTGACCGTAATAACCAGCTTTTCCCATGTTTTTGGCGTATCTACGATTACCATCCATGATTATGGCTACGTGTTTTGGTACCGGGAACTCCTCAACTTCTCTAGTTAAAAGGTACTCGTAGCTCTTGTAGACAACATCCAGTATACCTTTTAACACTTAACTTTCCTCCCTATTCCTAAACTTCGTAATTGTAATTAAATCTTATTAATAACTATTTGCAAAGATATTTTCTTATTAATGCAATGTTGATAACTAACTTATATTTATCTGTTTTTTCGAGCACAGAAGAATAGATGAAATGTGATTTTGATATTAGTAGGTTTCTGACAGACAAAAAACTAAAAAATAAAAGCTATATCAGCATGTAATCACACTGATGGGTTATTGCTTAGTTTTTCTTCTTTTTGATACAATAAACTGCCAGAATAATTCCAATAGCTATTAAAGCACTAAATCCTGGGGTACTACTTGAATTCTCTGTATCTCCTGTAGGAGATGATTCATTGGTTTCCATCGGTGGTTTAGTTTCAGGAGAATACATCGATTCATTGGATCCAGTTGTAGCTTTTGATTCTTCTTCTATACCCATGGCAGTTATCGCAAATGGTGAAAAACCAGGAGTATCAGACTCAAAGTACATGTATCCCTCATCTTCACTCAATTTCCGGGTAGTTAATGGGTCCCATGTTCCATCATTGCACCTGCATAATCTTATAGTAGATTCATCGATATTGTTATTTTCAATCCAGGATTTTTCGACCCTAAAACCAATCACGGGATTTTCGATGTTCTCGGGTATTGCGAATCCAGCTTTACCAACCCACACATTTACGTTGCAGTAAATGTTTCCAGGTGCTTCATTTTCAACCAATGCAGAAGTATCATCCAATACTTCGATTGTTGTTGATACATCGCCTCTGGTCCTTAAAGCATCGAATCTGACATATTCTATGACATTTTCAGTATCATCAAAATCATAAAATACTGAATCCCCTTTCATTACATATTCAGATTTGACATCTTTGAACACGATGTTTTCGAAATCTTCACCGGTGGAGCCGCCTCCACCACCGCCACCGCTTGATCCTCCACTGCTTCCACTACTGCTAGGTGTTTGTTTATCATCTTTTTCTATTAAAGTGGTCTTAATATGCGGATTTTCTGTTCGATCTTTTATACCGTCACCGTTATCATCGACATCCATCAAATAAGACTCATCACTTTGATTTACATTAACCTTCGCAGTTGTATTTTCATTTATTGAAATGTTTTTATAAGTTGCAGTTTTTATTGCTGATTTTGTTTTTTGTGTTAGAGTTAAGGTAAAATTACCCTTATCTAAAGCATCAATTTCAAAGTTAATATCTTCACTTTGGTTAAAAATTATAATATTTTCAGATTCAGAATCAACGCCAGTATAAATTGAACCGGGGACATCTAAATCAATTCCACCTGAAGAATTTAGACCCACATGACGACCTTTTGAATCAAAAGCGTGTAGATTAACTGGGCATTCTGCAGAAGCTTTAATACACGGTGTTTGTAATGCATCTGATTGTATTTCTTCTGCATATTTGTCAAATGAATTTTCTATATCTTCTATCATCCTTTCATTTTTAGCTCTTATTAATCCAGCATCTTTAACAGCATCTAAATCTTTTACTAGACTTTGAATTTCTGTATATGCATTGTCATCAAATTTGATAATACCACTAGTAGCCCCACTTATTACATTTTCAGTTACAGATTTCATTTGTGAACAAAAATCTTCACCAGGAAGGAGATTATGTGATAAGTTCATGTTAGTCATTCCAGTTGTTAGACCTTTTGAGTAATTTGTATAAAAAATATGAGCTTCTTGATATGTATAAACTTTGTTTTTGTCGTGATTCTCGATTACCTTTATGGCATTATCTAAATTATTAGATGCAAGATGCAATTTATGAACAGAATCTGCCCACAGTATTTCTTTAATTTTTGTTTCCGTTAATTCGGCTTTAGGTAAATTCTTTAAGTCATTTATTAACGTCTTTCCCATTCCTTTTGCAATTTCATTTGTAGCGATTTTTACAGATTTTTTAAAAGCTTGATCTACAAAAAGGTCTTTACTAAGGGACGAGCTACCAGTTGCAGCAGCCATCCCATATTTTCCGAGCTGATAAGAAGCAGTATCTCGCACCCATAATACAATTTTAGCTAAAAAATTCAGGTTTCCCATAGTATCAAAGCTATTTTTAATATCTTTCAAGTTATCTGCTGTACTTGGAGTTAGATAATTATAATATACCATAGTAGCTGCTTCAGCAGCACGTTTATAAGTTGTTAGATCTTTTTCTACATTACCTTCTTCATCAAGTATTAACCATGAAGATTTGCCTAGTGTAATAGCAGGAATAGCAGTGTACATTTTTCCATTTACATTTACTTCTATGGTATCATCATCATCAGAACTCAAGTCCCACCCAGAAACAGCCATATCACCTTTTTCTATAAAGAAACAATTTTGAAATATTTTTTTATCAAGGTTTTCATATAAATATGTATTTTGCTGTAAAGCCCAGACTGCAATTATGATATCATATTTGGAATTATATGCTACATTATTTTGAACCTTCCAAGTTAAAGTTACATCTTCAGTTTCACTTGGTTCTAAAGTTATAGCTTTATACGGAGCATCCCATATTTCATTTGAAAATGCGCATCTTGTAGAATAACCTGCATAAAATTTATGTTTAACATTTCCCGTATTTTTAATTGTATACGTTACTGGTATTTCATCACCAATAATATATGACACGGTAGGTTTATTCTCTTGTTCGGTGTCGATAATCTCAGCATTAATTATAGACTCATCTATATTTCCGATAATTGGGTCGGCCTTTGTTGTAGAGCTACTTGAAATCTTAACATCTAATGAATTAAATTTATAACCGTTTTTTTCAGCTAATATATTGTACTTTCCAGATGGGAGGTTTTTGAAAGAATAATATCCATTTGGGTAGGTAGTTTTTGTGATATCTCCAGGAGTTAATTTTACAGTAACATCTGAAATCCCATTTTTAGAACTGTCTAATAGAACTTTACCTTCAAGGTTTATTAATTTCAAATTTTTTGTCAGGGTATTATTACTATTATCGGTATCATCAATTTCTCCAGACTCGTCTGCAACTATTTTTATTATATACTCACTTCCAGTTGCTTTCCATGTACGTGTAAAGATATTCTTTTTAGATTCACCAGAAGCTAAAGTGCATTGAGAAGTATCCCAAAGTTCATCGTTAATGTACAATTTGTTAGTAAATTTAGATTTGGTATCTGCTTTTCCTAAATTCTTTACTTCATAACTGAAAGTTAATTCGTCACCAATTTTCGGGTTTTCTTTATCCCAAGAGATATTAGTTATAGTTAAATCAGGTTTTTTACCTTCAGTTTCTTTCTTTTTAACTGTTATAAAAACTCTTTCTGTGGTGAAATCTTTATTGTCCATTACTTTAACATCTACAAAGAAATCACCGATAATTGGGGGTTCTCCAGGTGAAGCTTTATCTGAAGTCCATGTGACTTTATCTCCTTCTCCTGTAATCTTACCTCCACTTGGTTCATAATAATAGTTTAAATTGTCTCCATCAGGGTCGCTTGCATCCACTATTATATCACATGAATTCCCTTCAAAGATGGTTGAGGGATTAACTTGAATATCATTTATCACAGGTCTATGATTGATATCTTCTTTAAGTTCAATCAACCATATATCATAATTACCTGCTCTGTTTGAGCTGAACGCAATTTTAGTACCATCCGGATTCCAAGTTGGATACATATCATCTGCAGAATTTACCGTCAACTGTGTTTTATTACTACCATCAACGTTCATCATCCAGATGTCATTATTCCCTTCCCTGTTAGAAACAAATACAATTTTAGAACCATCTGGCGAAAAAAATGAATCAGTGTCTTTAGCTGAGTTGGTAGTGAGTTGGGTTCTGTCTGTACCATCAATATTTATTGTATAAATATCTCTATTACCATTTTCATCTGAATGATACACAATTTTAGAGCCGTCAGGTGACCAGATTTGGCTCTGCCATGGTTGAGTTTGCGGTCTAAAATATCCCTGTGAAATTTCAGTTAAACCGGAACCATCGGCATTTATAATCCGAATCCCCTGGTTTCCTATATGTCCAGAAACCGCTATTTTGGATCCATCTGGAGACCAAGAAAATCTATTTGCATATTTTTGACCTGTAAGAATGGTCTCCTTGTTTGAACCATCAGGATTCATTATAATTACATCTTCAGGTAAATCAGAATTATCAGAATGCTTGTAAACAATTTTAGATCCACTAGGTGACCAGACTGCACATTCACTTTGTGCATCATTTGTAAGAGCTGTTTGAGATGAACCATCTGAGTTCATTATCCAAACATTATACCAACCATTAGTATTATCTTTCTTATATAATATTTTATTACCATCAGGCGACCACCTAGGATGACCTTCTATATTTGGTAAATTTGTTAGTACAGATTCATATTTATTATCAACAGAAACTTTATAAATATCATATTTTTCTTCCGTAGGTATAGATTTTCCGAATACTATTTCATTCCCTGTTGGGGACCATACAGGATTAGAATCTTTTTCAGGATTAAATGTAAATTGTTCTATTTTTTTGACTATACCATTATAAGAACTATCACCATATTCGTAAACTTTCACATTGTCAAATAATATACGAGTATCTCCACTGTTTTCACCAGATAACCTGATACCTTTATAGTATCCATCTTCGGATATAGGTAAATTTGAACCTATCAGTTTATCGTCTATCCAGGCACTGTATACACGATTAATCATGTCGGTTTCAATTTTCACATGATACCATTGATTAAAGTTGTAATCAATATCGTTTTTAATAATTCCATCAGCTCCAAATCCAACAAATCCATAATGTTTTCCCCATCCATTGTCAGGGTCTACAAAGCTTACATATGCATTGCACCATCCACTAGGTGATCCCCCTTGTAAAACATTTACATCAGCTTCCAACACAATATGCTTTGGTTTTTCAGGCAAAATGTAATCTGCAGAAGCTGACCACCCACTTTGTCCTTCAAGTTTTAAGGAATTAGGGGTGGAAATTGATTTAGTATTATATACTTCCTGATATGCTGAACCTTTACCGTCATATTTTAAGTTCCAACCACCAGATGATGGAAAAACTCCAGAAGAATAAGAATCAAAATTATCCTCAAATATTAATTCATGACTACTATCTAATTTTTTGATATAATATGAATCTGAATTACACAAGTTTAGATAGTATTCTGATAATGAATGGCCAGATATAGAATTGTCGGATGGATGCAATTTACCATAAACTTCTATTTTATCATGTATCTTTGGATCATCAAAGGGATTATGACCACTGAATGCATCACAGGATAGATATCCATGAACTAATACTTTATCACCTACATTAATATCTAGGTCATTTTCATTTTCTATTACATCTTCAATTTTTATCATGCAATCAAGCATAGAATCAAAAACCTTATTGTCAGATTCTATCACTGTACCCTGTATTTTTATATCACCTTGGTCAATTTTTGAAGATTCTTTACTCTCAAATATTAATTTATAATTACAATCATCATCCAAATAAATAGAACTTTCAGAACGAAGCTTTCCAGACTCTCCTGGAAGTTTTTCAGCAATCCAATTATAGTCTCCAGGTACAAGTTCTAATCTTTCAGTTGAACCTTTTACAACGGTTGTTGTATAGGGTTTATTTGCAGAATTATCGTAAAAAGATATTTGAAAATCCATTATTAACTTGTTTGTAACATGTACAGTTGGATTGCCTGACCCTTGTACATATTCTCTTTCCCAACGAATTGGAACATTGTCTGGAAAAGTCGGTAGTTTATGAAGCTGAGATGAGTCTCCTAGTAAATAATTTGAACTTGGTACTAATGTATTTATGTTGTTGTATTTGTCAGTAGCTTTCTTTGTATCAGACTCAAAGTTTTCATTTACAGAAAATTTTGATGACGATTCTGCTGTAGTTGACCCTATTACAAGGAAAAACAAAATTAATATTATTACGATTACCAAGATATTTTTATCCAAAACTATCCCCCCACTAGATAGGCAATTATGGTCGATGAATTAAATCAATAAAGTTTGATATCCCACCACCAGAGTTATTATTGCTTAAACAATTGATTTTAGGTAAAAATCTGATATATACTTAACTGTGTATATATTTTAAAGTATATTTATTAAATAAAAATAATATAAAAAGAATAACCACTAAGCGATGTGAAAGTAATCCGGTTTTTTAAAATAAAAAAGCAATTCCTTTTTGAAAAAATCTATAAAATTCAGTTTTCAGTTAAAATCGATGGCTGCAGAGAAAAAGGTTCTTGGGGGTTTGAGTGGGGTTGCAACCATCTAATTAATAATATGTATCAAACTATATAACTATTTTTAGAAGCAAAGTTTCAGAATTTAGTTACATTTTAAATCATTTTATCATTTAATTACCAGTTAATTATGAATAAAATTAACAACATGATTTATATATAATGTTGTTATAATTGTGCATAAGATAATGTTGAACAGAACTGAAATTAGGATTTTTAATCTCGTATCGGAACCAAAAAATATCTCGCAACTAAAAAACGAATTGAAATTAGACCATTCTACTGTATCACTAGCTGTTAAATCTCTGATAAGTAATGGTTTTGCAATAAAATATAGTCAAGGTAAAAACACGTTTGTTCATCAATCGGAATTGGCACACTCAATAGTTCTGTCTGTTCTTTTGAAAGAATACCCACGTTTGCCTTGGTCCAAACTTTTGAATAAATCATCACTTCATGTGATGAGCGTATTGAAAAATGATTCCCTGAATATAAAAGAGATTTCCTATGTTACAGGGCTTCACAGGAATACAATCTCATCAGTGATTAATTCACTATCCATGTATGGCGTTATTCTGAAAAGTAATGGCTGTTATTACTTGAACCAAAAACATAGAATATCCGATTTCATCGATTATTACTGGAATTATATAAACAATAAAAAACTAAAAAAATTAGCAAAAGAAGGGACTATCATCTGGCAGAGAGGTTCTGAATTTCTGTTCAAAACCGATACTTTGCTAAATACAAGTGAAGATGGGAGACTCCAGCCAACAGCACTTACAATGTTCCCTAATTATGACCTCAAAATAATGAGTGAATTTCATTACTATTTCTACAGTAAGCAGAAATTGAGAGTTGAGGATTATATTTTACATACTATCCTTATAAGTCCCGAGAATGCAATTTACAACACTTACGCACTTGCTCTCTACTCTAAAAGTGATGTTAGTAAAACCGAATTGATGGAATACGCTAGATACTACAATCTTAAAGATCATGTCGAAATTTTATTGAAATATCTTGATTACAGAGAAAAGATTAACGAATATACGCTCCCATGGAGTGAACACCGCGAAATAATTGATAGTCTGGTATAATTATGGCAAAGTTCTCAAGAAGTTACCTGGAAGAAGAATTGGAAAAACTTGATAGGCATCTGGAAAATCCGGTGGTACTATATCTTATAGGTGGGGGAGCGATGAGCTTCCAGAAACTAAAAGATGCCACCAAAGACATTGATGTGGTTGTTCTATCTGTTGATGAACTCAAAAGTCTAAAAAAATCGCTTTCATCACTCGGATATAAAAAACCCCATTTAAGCGATGAATACAATAAGTTAAGTGCAAATCTTATATTGGAAAACATAGACGGTTTTAGATGGGATATTTTTGTAAAAGTTGTCTGCAATGGACTACAATTGTCAACTGGTATGAAATGTCGATCAATAAAAATATTTGACTTAACTAACATATCTGTATATTCTATAACTCCTGAAGATATATTCATTTTCAAAAGTATTACTTCAAGGGAACACGATTTATTGGACATGTATACGTTATTCAGTAGTGGTTTGGATTTTGAAATCATAAAAGATGAAATAATTTGGCAGAACGAGAACCGTTCAACAGAATTTGCATGGGTTGCTTACTTTTATACCGGTTTTGAGGAATTTTTGGATGAATATAACCTTTCACATCCTTTATTTTCGGATTTGAGGGATATGGCTTATGAAAATATGATGGAGCAGATGATTATTGACCTCTTAAAAGAGAAACCATCAGACTTAGAAACAGTATCCACAAGGTTAAATGTTAACAAAAAAGAAACTGATAAAATCCTTAAAAATTTGCTGGCTAAAGATATAATCGAAAAAACAGCTTCCAGCTGCTATAAAAATAAAAATTAAAGCCTAAGACCAAAGATGCTAGATAGAATTTTCTAATTTTTCTAAGAATAACCCTCTGTAAAAGACGTTAAGAAACCAACCATACAATTCAGGTTACTTTTTGCAGATACAATAAAAAACTAGAATATGATGTATTTATGCTAACTATTTAGATTTCGATAATTCTAAACATCCTTAATAGGACTGAATTAACCCTTAACCTGTAATGATTGATGGCTGCAGAGAAAAAAATGCTTGGGGGTTTGAGTGGGGTATGCAGCCATTTCTTTCACAATTATTATAGATGTATTAAGTTATATAACTATTTTTAGAAATAAAGTTTCAGGACTTAGTTACATTTTAAATTATTTTACCAAAACTTCTCCGGGTTTAGTGTTCCTCTCAAGGACAACTCCTACATTGATGCTGGTGTTTATACCGGTATGAACATCATCAGCCATGATTACTCCCAGTTTCCTCCTGCCGGTATCCACACGTTTGCCTTTAGTAGTGGATTTGATGGTTTTATCATCGTGCCGAAGGTTAGCGACTTTTGTACCTGCACCAAAATTACACCGTTTTCCGACGACACTGTCTCCTACATATGCCAGATGTCCGATATTGGTAGCGTCCATCACTATGGTATTCTTGACTTCAACAGCGTTACCGATTTTCACATGATTCCCTATACACGTCGACGGCCGGATGTAGCAGTTTGGTCCGATATCGCAATCTTCGCCGATAACTACAGGTCCTTCAATGTATGAACCGTTTTTCACGACAGTATTTTTACCGATAACAACTTCGCCTTTTATGGTTGCGTAGGGTTCTACAGATCCCTTATTATTAGATTTTATATTCTGGAGCAGTAATTTGTTGGCATCCAGCATATCCCATGGACGACCTATATCTATCCACTCGTTATCCAGTAGCTTGTAGGTGACCTGTTTGCCGTCATCAATCATCATCTGCATGGAATCTGTGATTTCGAGTTCGCCACGCTCGGATAACGGTGTCCTGTCGATATATTCAAAAATAGAATCATGAAACAGATAAATACCGGTGTTGGCAAGGTTTGTCGGAGGATTGCTGGATTTTTCTACAATCTGTGTAACATTATCTCCTGACACATCGATGACTCCAAACTCGGATGGATTATCCACCTCTTTGGCGGTGATTACAGCATCGGATTTTTTCGATACTAGTTTTTTAAGATAATCTTTGGTAACAAGTACATCGCCGTTTAACACGATGAAATGTCCGTCTACATAGCCGTCTGCATGTTTTATCGCGTCAGCAGTTCCTTTCTGTTCTAACTGGGTCACGTACTGGATATCCACACCCCAGGAGGATCCATCACCGAAATACTCTTTGACAGCATTTTCATGGAATCCTGTGATGAACACGAATTCATCGATACCTGCACCTATTGTAGCATCCATTATATGTTCCAGTATGGGTTTGTTGGCAACAGTCAGCATTACCTTTGGACATGAATATGTCAGCGGGCGCATCCTGGTGCCTTCACCTGCTGCCAAAATTACTGCTTTCAATCCATGACCTCCTTTATTGTATCCTCAGCTAATTGATAGAGTTCTTCTACATCATCCCGTGATTCGACAGTAATTCGGATTTTGGGTTCTGTACCTGATGGTCTTACCAGAACCCAACCACCGTCCATGTCGATTCTAACACCATCGATGCTGTTGATTTCACCGTACTGTGACAGCTGGTTTTGTACGTTGTCCATGACACGGTCTTTCTCGGAGTTATCACAGGCAATTGTTTCGCGTTTTGTGATGTATTCGGGTAATTGTTCCCTGAGTTCACCCAGCGGTCTGTCCTGAACAATTTCTACGAGTTTGGCTGCTGCATAGATACCGTCCGGACAATAGGAAATCTTCGGGAATATCCAGCTGCCTGATGCTTCACCACCGAAATCGGCACCGGTTCTCTTGATCTCTTCGGCAACGTATACATCACCGACTCTGGTTCTCTTGATTTCACAATCCAGAGCATCATCCAGTATCATCGAAGTGTCCACGGGAGCGATGACCGTCGAATCAGAACCACAAACGTTCATGGCAAAAATCGCTAACATCTCGTCGCCAGATACGAACTCACCATTTTTATCCACAGCCATCATCCTGTCAGCATCACCGTCATGAGCGATTCCAAGATCTGCATCAGCTGATTTTACTGTTTCTTTAAGTAGCTGCAGGTTCTTTTCGTTGGGTTCGGGTTTTCTGGCAGGGAAATGGCCGTCTAGCTGGGCGTTCAGGGTTATTACTTCACACCCGAGTTCTCGTAGTAAGTACGGTGTGATAGTACTGCCGGCACCGGATCCACAGTCCACAACTACTTTTACCGGTTTTGTAACAGGGTTGGTTTTATCCATTATCATCTCACAGTGCTGCTGTATCGCGTTTGTGGATTCGTTGATATTTCCGATGTTATCCCAGCTGACGAGTTTAGGTTTGTAGTCCTCGATTTCCTGCTCGATTTCTTCCTGCTGGCTGGAATCAAATGCCATGCCGTCAGGATTCCATAGTTTGATACCGATGTATTCTGCAGGGTTATGGGATGCAGTTATCATCACTCCGCAATCATAATCTTTAGCTGCATAGGCAAGAGTTGGTGTAGTAACGAGACCTGTACGCATGACACTGCCACCGGATGAGGTTAGACCCGAAATCATGGCGTACTCTATCATCTCAGCCGAAACTCTGGGGTCTTTCCCAATCACGATGTTTTTGTATTTCTTCCCGAGCACGTGACCGAGTTTGAGTGCCAGCTCCACAGTCACGTCTTTGTTGGCCATCCCCCTGATGCCGGATGAACCGAATAATTTCATTATTTAAAATCTCCTGTTTACTCCTCTAATTCTTATATTTTCAATCCCGGTTTCAATCTCTGGTTCTAAAATTAAACTCTTTTTTGATTTTTCTGATTATTCACTCGACTGTAACGCTTTTTGCAAGGTTTCTGGGTTTGTCTATAGAACAACCTTTAGCCAGTGCTGTATAATATGCGAGTAACTGCAGGACAATATTTGACAGTATAGGTGATAATAGTTCGTCGGTCTTTGGTATTCTCAGGACAAGGTCCACGTATTTTTCGATTTCATTATCGTCTTCTTCAGCGACTGCTATTACCGTCGCGTTCCTGGCTTTGACTTCCATTATATTGCTGATTATCTTATCATAAGTATGTCCTGATGTGGCGATTGCTACCACCGGTGTATCTTCTGTGATAAGTGCCAGTGGTCCGTGTTTCAATTCACCGGCAGCATAACCTTCCGCATGTATGTAAGAAATTTCTTTCAGTTTGAGAGCGCCTTCAAGAGCCACGGGATAGTTCATGTATCTCCCGATGAAAAAATAATCCGAAACCTCGGAAAACTGTTTGGCGTATTTGCGGACTGTGTCTTTTGCGTTCAGTATCCGCTGTATATTTCCCGGTAATTTTTTTAGCGCTTTGATGAAATTCCTGGATTCTTCTATATCGATGTTTCTCCTGATTCTTGCAAAATGTACTGCCAGCAGATATAATATGGTTAATTGTGAAGTGAACGTCTTGGTTGCAGCGACTCCTAGTTCAGGTCCCGCTTTGATGTACATCACATCGTCTGCATCGCGTGTGATGGAACTCCCCATTACGTTCGTGATGGCGAGCGTCCTGCAGCCCGATGATTTCAAACTCTGCAGTGCTGCTATTGTATCGGCGGTTTCTCCCGATTGACTGATGGCTATGCTCAGGACGTCGTCGCTGTCGCAAAACACTGGGTACCTGTACCGGTATTCTGAACCCGTGTCGATGTTGGTGTGGATACCTGCAAGCTGTTCGAAAAGGTATTTGGCGATCAACCCGGCGTTGTATGACGTTCCGCAGGCGATTAGTTCTATACGGGTAAGGTTTCGTATCTGTTTCTTGGTCAGGTTCAGTTCCTCAAGGTTTATGGAACCGTCAAGTTCAGACAATTTCCCTGCGAATGTATTGTAAACCGATTTTGTCTGTTCATGGATTTCTTTCAGCATGAAATGTTCATAACCGGCTTTCTCGGCATCCTCTAAATCCCATTCAACTCGTTGTTTCTTTTTCTGTATAGGGTTGCCTTCAAGGTCAAAGAACTGTACTTCGTTTTGTTGCACCTGTGCGATCTCAAGGTCTTCCAGAAACACCACGTCTTTTGTGTGTTTCAAAAAAGCTGTTATATCGGATGCTGCGAAATTGCATCCGTTACCCAGTCCAACGACCAGTGGACTGTTTTTCTTGCCGGTTATTATTATATCAGGCATGTCATCACAGACTGCTGCGACTGCGTATGACCCGTCCAGTCGTTTCAAGGTATTCTGGAACGCTGTATGGAAATCATCATTTTGTTGATAGTAAGAATTCAGCAGGTGAGCGATGACTTCTGTATCAGTTTCGGATCTGAATTCGTAGCCAGCTTCGATGAGTTCTTCTTTGAGCTGTTGATAATTCTCGATTATACCGTTGTGTACGATTGAGATGTTGCCTGAAAGGTGGGGATGTGCGTTTTGTTTGGTGGGCTGGCCGTGGGTCGCCCATCGAGTGTGTCCGATCCCTGTATACCCGTCGATGTCTACCGGCAATATTGTTTCAAGGTCTGCAATTTTACCGGGTGATTTGTAGGTGTCAAGTGAACTGTTCAGGATGGTGATACCCACGGAATCATAGCCGCGGTACTCCAGTTTTTTCAATGAGTCTATCAATTCCTGTTTAGCTGGATTAACCCCCACATAGCCTACTATACCGCACATGTTATTCCTTTGGTATCGATTTATATCATTAATGTCATTATATCACGATTGAACTTTTTTCCAGTCTCTCTTGCACTACATTTCCGGATTCTACCCTGCAATCCGTGCCTATTAAAGTACCGGCTTTGACCAGTACATTATCTCTGATTAGATTATCGTCTCCTATTATCGTACCTAACCTGTCAGCTTTGTGCAACATTCCTTTTATCTCGATTTTTAAGCTATCTTTCTCTTCAGTAATAAAATGTGTGCCTATAGTGTTATTGTTGCCGATGACAGAGTTTGATAGGTAGCTGTGTGTGCTGATTCTGGTATCGTTCATTACGATGGCGTTTTGCAGGTGCGTGAACGATTCAACGGATGAATTGTGGCCTATTGTTGTAGACGGCAGGATTACAGCGTTGGGTCCGATTTCGCAGTTGTCACCGATAATCACGGGTCCTATGATGTAGCATCCGGACCTTATAGTGGTGTTTTCTCCTATCTCTACATCACCTTTTATTACCGCACCGTCTTCGATATCGCCTTTCCTCTTGAAATCTTCGTATTCACCAAGCACGATTGAATTTGCAGTCAGGAGGTCCCATGCGAATATCGCGTCGATCCACCGGGATTTGGTGTTGACGTTTGTCACCTGGTAGCCGTAGTCAATCATCAGCTGGAGAGTATCGGTGATCGCGTATTCACCCTTTTCAGAAATCGGTGTCTGTTTGATGATCTGGAAAATATTCGGGGTGAACAGGTATATCCCGGTGTTTACAAGGTTGCTGATTTTTTCCTCAGGTTTCTCCACGATTTTTTCTATCTTCTTGTTGTCTGTGATGACAACCCCGTAATTGCTGGTGTTTTTCATCTTCTGGGTCAAAACGGAAGCATCACCTTCAGCGTCTTCTATCAGGTCTGATATGGTTTCGGGTTCCACGACATTGTCGCCATTTAGTACCAGGAACTGGTTTTCATCTTTTACATGTTCCTGGGTCTGCAGGAGTGCATGGGCGGTACCAAGCTGTGCGCTCTGGTGGATGTAGGTGATGTTGACTCCAAAGTCCTTGCCGTCTTCAAAATGGTCCATTATCCTTTCTTTCTCGTAATCCACTATCAGGATAATGTCTGTTATACTGCATTTTTCCAGTGATTCGATGATGTGTTCCAGGACAGGTTTATTTGCCACTGGCAACATCACTTTGGATTTGGTTAATGTAAGGGGTCGACATCTTGAACCCTCTCCCGCTGCAAGTATGACTGCTTTCATTATTACACTCTTAATATTCGTTTTTTGATAAATAAATGTTTATTGTTGGTTTTAATATTTTTTGTTTTGGTTTTTTTATTTGTTAGGTTTGTGTTTTTATATTTTATAACAATGTTTCATGTGATTTTATTTTTTGTATTTGAGATAAATTATATCAGGTGATATTTTGGTGGATGATAAAGAACATCTAATAAAGGATGAGGATTTTCTTAAATGGATAAGAGTCAGCTACTAACCACTGAAGTGGTTAGCTTGTCCTTCCATATCTTAACTTCGACTAACAGAAGCTAAGCGGAGGACATTAGGGAGGCTGACGGCTCCCCTGTGTGCTATGTTCTTCGAAGCATTGTAGTCAGCGTTCTCTCTATGACCGCATCTCTTACACTTGAAGTTAGCCTGTTTCTGACGGTTATTTTTATCGATGTACCCGCACTCAGAACACTGCTGCGAAGTATACATCGGGTTGATAATCACGACAGGTACACCTTCAAGTTTGGCTTTGTATAATATGAAATCGGTCAATTCAGAGAACGCCCATTTACCTAACCTATCTTTCTGCGCTTTAGTAACCGTAGCCGCCGGGCGAAAACCGTTGAGGTTTTCCAGTGCTATAGACCGGGACGTGTCTTTAGCGCGTTCAACCAACTGTTTGGCAACCCGATGGTTCAAATCACGTTTGAACCGGCGTTCCTTTTTGGATAATTTCTTGAGGTGCTTCTTGGCTGACCAAGTTCCTTTAGATTGTAATCTTGATTTCAGACTGGTATATCGTTCTCGTATTTCATCTGCTTTTGTGCCTTTGTAAACTTCGTTATCAGAAGTGGTTGCTATATTGACTACGCCAAGGTCTACACCCATAACATCTTCGTAACATTTGACTTCATTTTCAGCCACTTCCATTACAAGCATCATGTAAAAGTTGCCATCTTCGTAAATCAGGTCTGTTTGACCTCGGATTTTACTTATGTCAAAAGGTCGAAAATCACCATAAGATATTCCTATCTTCTCACGACCATCCAGTGTAAGTATAGAAACCATATCGTTTCCCTTGAACGACAGTACCCTCTGGTCGTAGACCACTGCTCCTTTTCTATCGAATTTGTGCATGGTTTTTCTGTCGTTGCTGTAGCTTTCAGCTACTTTACCGATTGCCCTGACAGTCAATTGAGCAGACAGAGTGAATTTTTGCCTGATGTCATAATAAGTCAGTTTCTGAATCCCGGTTTTACCAAATTTCTTGTTGTGCCATGCAATCTCAGAAGCATAGTTGCAGGCCTCATTGAAAGTTTGCATGGTTGTCAATAGTTTATCGCGTTGTTCTCTATCGGGATTCAGTTTAACTTTCAATGTCAGGTACATGCTATTTACAAATATGTCATATACATATAAAATAATTATGAAACAGAGATGTTACTGCTGGTCATTAATGGTTTATTTAATAGTTAGACGCATTCCTCCAACAGTTAAAACTGTTGGCTTCCTGCTCCATTTCTCGTGAAGAACAAAATTTCTATGTAACAAATAAAAGATTACTTTTTTCAGATAGCAAGAATAAAGCCTTTAGAGATATAAAATTGGATAAGATCGTATCTATCGACTGGAGTATGCAACGGAATGGAGCATATCTTGTTTTGGGTATATTATTTGTATTGGTTGGAGGAGTTTTTTATCAGTTATATCGCATGGATGCATATTCTGATCCTATTTTTTCGATACCAATGTTTGTATTAGGAGGAATTTTGATTGTTTATTATTTTTTCTCTGGAGCTTTTGTTGTTAACCTTAGTGCTGGAAATAAAGATTACAGGTATAAAATTGATGGTTCCCATGCTAAAGGGGAGATAGCGGATTTCTTCAGAACAGTTAGAGATGCAGAAGAATATTACAAAAATGAAAAGTAAGATTTTTATTTTCTAACCTTTTGAAAGAGTAGCAGTCAGGATTGATGATTGTCTAGTTATTCTAATTTGAGTCGATAATCGATATTTTATCCAAATCTGGATGGTTACAGAGATGTTGTATCTCGTTCCACTATTATATATATCGATGAACAGGTATTTGCAATTGTTAAAGAAATCTGTTATTTTCGATGTTTGTTGTCACACAGAAAATTGATGTACATTAATTAAAACAAGTGCTGTTAACATTTTTAATTATTTACTATAGAGTTTTGTTGTTGTTAGGGGTGATTGGTGTTGTATTTTTTTGTTGCAGGTTTTCTATGTATTTTCTTGGTATTAAATTTGTAAATCGACATCAAGAAATTTCATGTTTTAAAAGATATTTATACACAGAATATTGAAATTCGAGGTTGGATGAATAACTGGATGTATTTGGATACTTCGGATTTGCTATATACAATATATTATAATGGATTTAGACAGATAAGCGTCAAAATAACAATTAATCATCCGTTTTTTGTTTGTTGTATCTACGTTTGGGAGTAAATTTTTGAAAACATTTATTTATTCTTTTGACTTTTCCATAGGACATGATGAATATTTTAGTCACCGGTGGAGCAGGGTTTATAGGTTCGCATATTGCCGAGTATTTCCTGTCAGAAGGTCATAATGTCCGGATAGTTGATAACTTAAGTTCAGGGTATCAGGAGAATATACCAGAAAGTGCGGAGTTTGTTAATGAGGATATCTATAGTGTATCTCCAGATGTATTTGAAGGAGTAGATTATGTGTTCCATGAAGCTGCGCTGGTCTCTGTACCTGTAAGCTGTCAGCAGCCGGAAGAAGCATTCAGGATAAATACTCTGGGTACCATGAACGTTTTGCAGAATTCTCTGGATGCAGGTGTGGAGAAAGTAGTGCTTGCATCCTCAGCTGCGGTTTATGGCAACAATCCGATTTTACCGAAGATGGAGGACATGCTTCCTGAACCTGCTTCTCCGTATGCTATCTCAAAGATGGACTGTGAGTACCTGGCCGGCATGTTCCATGATAAAGGTTTAAGAACTACCTGTCTGAGGTATTTCAATGTCTATGGTCCGCGTCAGGATCCGAATTCTCCCTATGCTGCAGTGATACCTATATTCATGAAAAGAGCGAAAGAAGGTAAAGACCTGGTTATTTATGGTGATGGTACACAGACCAGGGATTTTGTGAATATACAGGATGTAGTAAGAGCCAATGTAGCTGCCATGGATAACGGAGATGGAGATGTCTTCAATGTAGCTACTGGTACCAGTGTGAGTGTTCAGGAGATCGCCGAAACCATAATCGAGATTACAGGCTCATCCAGTGATATCGTGTATGAAGAAGAAAGAGAAGGAGACATCAAGGATTCTGTGGCTGATGTATCAAAGATTTCAGGTTGGTGGGAATCTAAAGTAGATTTAGAGGAAGGGTTGAAAAATTTTGATGGTTAAATCCTAACCTTTTTATATTTCATCACTATGAGTTATATGTGTATAATTTTTATTTGTATATGGATATAAATACATAACAAAATCCGGGGATTATGTAAAATGACATTTACCATAGCTGCCATGCCTGCTTACAATGAAGCGAATACGATAGGTGAAGTGATTCATGGGTGTCAGAAGTATGTAGATAAAGTAGTTGTAGTGGATGATGGTAGCGTAGATGACACAATTAAAATCGCTGAGTCATTAGGTGCATATGTAGTTAGACATCCTCAAAATGAAGGGTATGGTGCATCACTTAGAGATTGTTTTAAAACTGCTCTGAAACTTGATGCCGACATGATGGTGATAATCGATTCTGATGGTCAGCATGACCCGGATGAAATTACTCATGTATTAGAACCTCTGGATAGAGGAATTAACGTTGCTATCGGGTCTAGGTTTATCAATGGTAATGGAGATGATGTACCTGCATACCGTAAAGTAGGTATGAAGGTTCTGGACGTAGCTACTAATTTTGTAGGTGGTATCAATGTATCAGATACTCAATGTGGGTTCCGTGCTTATGATAAAGAGGCGATAAAAAATATAGACATCAAAGGCGATGACATGTCTGCAGGTTCTGAAATCCTGCTTGAGGTGGGTAATAATAAACTAAGTTATGAAGAAGTTGAAGTACACTGCAGGTATGATATAGATGACACCTCTACCCAGAACCCGGTAAGACACGGAACAATGGCACTTGTACAGATTCTAAAAGATATGGAGTTCAGGAGACCATTATATTATTTTACAGCACCAGGACTTCTCATGGGTTTAGTAGGAGTTTTTCTGGGATTGAGTTTTCTTCAGGATTTCTATCATGGGGACAGTTTGAGTTTTGGTCCTACATTGTTAATGATATTACTAACTCTGGTTGGAACTTTCATGGCATTTACAGGAATAATTTTGCATGCCATGTCGAAGTTAATAAGGGAAACTAAGCGTTTATGAATTAAATAAAGAGGTATTTTATTGGATTACCCATTTGTATCTATTGTTGTTGGAACTAGAAACGAAGAAAAATATATAGCAGAATGCATCAACTCATTGTTGAATCTTAATTACCCAAAAGACTCTTTTGAAATTTTGATAGTAGATGGTATGTCTACTGATAATACTCAAAACATTGTGAAAAATTATCCTGTAAATCTCTTGATTAATGAAAAAATAAACGTTGCATCCGCAAGGAATCTTGGAATAAAACACTCACAAGGTGATTTAATAGCCTTTACAGATGGAGATTGTAAAGTTAATAATCTTTGGTTAAAAACATTAGTTTATGAAATTCAAAATGCTCCTGAAGATGTAGCTTGTGTTGGGGGACCAAATTTAGTTATTGATAATGACCCTATTTTTGCAAGAGTGGTTGGATATGTTCAAGAAACTTTTTTGAGTTCAGGTGGGTCTGCACAGTGTCATAGTTATTCTAAAAAACAATATGTTCAATCAATACCTAACTGTAATGCTCTATATAAAAAATCTATAATCAGAAATGTCGGTTTTTTTGACGAATATTTTAAAGTGGGTCAAGATGGAGATTTAAATTTTAGAATAAGCAAGATTGGCTATAGATTTTTGTATATTCCAGAAGCAAAAGTATGGCACCATAGAAGAGGTAATTTAAAATCATTTTCTAAACAAATGTTTAAATATGGTTCTTGGATGGCTGAACTTTTTAAGAAACATCGAGATTTAGTAAGATGGTATGCATTAATACCTCCTATTGCTATTCTATTTTCATTGGTGTCTATTATAAGTTCAATTGTAAATCTTAATTTATTGTATATTTTTATATGTTTATTGTTTACTTATATTATTCTAATCTTATTAACCGCATTAAAAATTAGTTTTAAAATGAAATCTGTTTATGGTTTACTAACTGTTATTATTTTACCATTGCAGCACTTAATGTATGGATTAGGTATGTTATCAAATATTTGTTAATTTAATTCGATAGTATGAATTATGTATCTATAAGTTTATGAAGAATGTTATTATGTTATTAATCAAGAGCTATAATATAAGGGTCAAAAATTATTCTTTTTATTTTGCTTTCATAAATAATTGTAATCATTTATAAATTATTAATCAGGTTGATAAATATGTATGAACGTATAATAAAAAAAATAATATACCCATTAATGGAACTTTATTTTGGCACACAGACATTATCTAATTTGGAAATATTGAAGGAAACTCAATGGTATAATTCAGAAGAAATAAAAAAGTTACAAAACGAAAGACTTCAAAGAATTATCACTCATGCATATTATAATGTACCTTACTATAATAAATTGTTTAAGGATTTAAATTTAAAACCTTCTGATATAAAAACAACTGATGATTTAGTAAAACTTCCAATATTAACAAAAGAAGATATAAAAAACAATTTTGATGATTTAATAGCTAAAAACATCCCAAGAAAGAAATTGTTATTTACGAATACTGGGGGATCTACAGGTGTTCCATTATATTTTGTAAGAGATAAGGCATCCATGGGTCATATAAGAGCTGCTCAGTACCGATTTTTTGAATGGGCCAATTTAAACTTTTTTGGAGACAAATGGGTTTGTTTAACATCTTCACTATATGACGATGAATTATTTAAACAATTACAGGCAAAATTATATTTAAAATTACTTCGCCAAAAAAGGTTAGGAACATTTGGAGCAAATGATAAAATATTCCAAAGATATGTTAATATAATAAAAAAATTCAAACCAAAAGTAATTTATGGATACTCATCATCGCTATATGCTTTATCGAAATACCTTTATAGATATAACATAAATGATTTAAATTTAAAATCAATTATATCAGATTCTGAAACATTATATCCTCACTATCGGAAAATGATTGAAAAACAATTTAATTGTAAAGTATATGACCATTATGGTAGTAAAGAAGCAACCTATGCACAAGAATGTGAAGAACACGATGGCTACCATATTGCGGCAGAAAATGTATTTTTAGAATTTTTAGATAGTAATGGGAAAAGAGTTAATGAGGGTAATTTTGGGAAAATTTTTGTGACTGATTTTACGAATTTTGGAATGCCTCTTATACGCTATGAAAACGGTGATTTAGGAATTCCATCTAACAAAAAATGTCCATGCGGAAGAAGTTTACCATTAATGGAGTCAATTATGGGTAGAACAACCGAATCACTAGTTACAAGCAAAGGGGAAATATTACCAGTACATTTTATAACAATATTATTTGGAAAATTAAGTCAATACATAAAAAAATATCAAATTGTACAAAATTCTATAAATGAATTGGATATAAAAATTGTTCCAGAAGAAAATTATAATGATGAAATTACCAAACAAATTAAAAACAGTTTAAAAGAATATTTTGATGAAGACTGCGTCATTAAATTTAATTTTGTTGAAGATATAGATGTACCAGAATCAGGAAAACACAGGTTTATAATTTCAAATGTAATAGATGAATACCTATAAGTAAAAAAACTTAATAGTTTACCTTTGCACAAAATTTACTAATTGTGGTCAAAATGAATGATTTGGAGAAGATATTAATACTTGGCCCAACACCTCCACCCTATGGAGGAATTGCGACTTTTGTAGAAGAAGTTTTAAAATCTAATTTAAAGAATGAATACAATCTACTGCATATCAATACAAATCGAAATAATTCTAAATCTCTTAAAGAAAATATCAATGTGTTTTTACGAGTTACCTTTCAATTATTGTACTTATTGAGTTATAAAAGACCGAAATTAGTACATATACACGCTTCATCATATCTATCCTTTTGGGAAAAAACTTTTTTTGCGTTTATTTCTAAACTTTATCTAAGAAAAGTGGTTTACCATATCCATGGAGGAGCATTTAAACAATTTTATGAACAATCCTTATTTAAAAAAATTATAAGGTTTTGTTTCTATTTTTTTGATGGTATTATAGTTTTATCTGATAATTGGAAAAATTATTTACATGAACAAAACCTAACTTATAAAGAGAAAATATTTGTTGTTAATAATTTTGTTGATTTGAATGTTTCAAAACCTAAACAAACAGTAAATGTAAATTATAATGTAACATTTGTAGGAAGACTAGAAAAGAGTAAAGGTATATATGAACTACTTAATGCAATTCCACATGTATTGAATAAGTATAAGTATGTGAATTTCGTTTTAGTAGGACCATATGAAAAAAAAGATTTTATTAGAATTAATTCTTTTTTAAAACAACATAATATATGTAATAATGTGTTTCTTACTGGTCCAATTTCTAAATTAAAAGTTTACCAAGAACTTTCTAAATCTAAAATATTTGTATTACCATCTCATGTAGAAGCTTTCCCTATATCGATATTAGAGGCAATGGGTATAGGCTTACCAATAATAGCAACTCCTATTGGTGACGTACCTGAAATTGTTGAAAATAACATAAATGGTTTTTTAATTAAAGAAAATGATTTTCTAGACATGGCTAACAAGATTATGTACTTAATTGAAAACGAAGAATTGAGATTAAAGATGGTGAATAATAACTTGAAAAAGTTTAACGAAAAATATAATATAAATACTGCGTGTGGTAATTTAAAGTCTGTATATGAAAGCATTTTATAATATGCTTAATGGATACCAATAAACCCATCTAATGATTTTGCACTTAATGGATATACAAACATCTTTTTTATGTGGAGAATAAACTTGTTGAGATTGAAGCTTTGATTAAAAGGAATTCAGAACGACCTTTGAATTGATATATATTAATGGTTAGTTTTGGGAAAAGCAAACTGGTATCTAACTTTATAACATTATGAAGATGCTATTAATTCATCTATGCCACAGAAATTCTTACTAGGAATTTAGGAAAACGTTAATCAACAAATCCAACGAGATACTGAGTGGATTGCAGAATCAGTTATAGTATTTTAGTCTTATAACCAAAAAATGAATTATCTAGGGTGGCTACGTTAATTCATTCTGATTTGGGACATTCAGAGTTTAACAAATCCATGGAATAACGACTGTACCAAACAAAAATTCGAAACTACCAGATCATCATCATGATAACAGAATTTATTTCTCAAGAGAGAATAATGTTGTATATATGAATAAAGGATACTTTAGCTCCAAATTCATTGGATTATGATGCTATTATGCAGTAAGTGGTACGAGAAAATATTATAGGTAAAAGGATATCTTAAGGAACATTTGGGTTAGCTCTGTCATAGTTCTAATGAAAGAGTCTATGCTGTTACAAAGGGACCCCATTCCAAAACTTTAAGATTTTAATAATCCCACATACAATTTCTGTATGAGGGGAGTGAATGGAATTCAAAGAACTTACAGATGAACAATGGGAATTCATTGAACCTTATCTACCGCCGCAACCTTCAACCGGTAGGAAAAGGGTTGATGACCGCAAGGTCATCAACGGTATACTGTTTGTACTGATTACTGGTTGTCGGTGGGGAGATATGCCCAAACGTTATGGATCACCTATAACTGCATGGAGACGATTGAAAACTTAGTCACAAGAAGGTATATGGAATAATATTATACAAGCTCTACGCGATACCGCATACATCAACGGTAACCTGTCGTTAGATACGATATATATTGACAGCAAATCCAGCGAGACCAAAAAGGGGAAAATAACACGATATAGATATCATGTTTACAAGAAAAGAAAAGGAATAAAACTCCACGCTTGTATAACTAACGATGGATTTCTTGTAGGATTGATTATCTTACAAGGTGTCGAATATAATAGTAAAAAGTTCTTTGAACTCATAGAATCTATCAAAATCAATACTAGATCCAGACCCAGAACAAGACCTGATGAAGTATTGGCTAATTCTGCATTTGATACATTAGATATCCGTGGGTATTTAAAGTCCAGATTGATTAAAAATAATATTCAAGTAAATCCCGGAATCCAGAAAAGGAGGAGTTTAGGAAGACCTGCAAGATTTGAACCCAGGTTTTATCACAAGAGAACTACTATAGAACGGTTATTTGCATGGTTGAAAATGAGATTCAGAAAAGTGAACAACAGATACGAAAGATTGGACTCAGTATTTAAGGGGTTATTAAATATCGCATGTTTTATGTTATGCTGGAACAAGGTTTAAACCATGTTTTGAAATGAGTTCATATGAAAATTAACTATCCATATTATATTTAGAGAATCAATATTTGTTACTTATATTCTTTATCGACAAATATGAAATATATCTAAGTTAATAACAAATAACCTGTGATCAACTAAAAATATTATTTAACCTGTTTAATCCAGTATAGTTTCCCATTGTGGAATTATATTTTTAATATCAAAATCTTCTGCTCTTTTCTGTGCAAGTAATCCATATTTTTCCTTTAACTCATCATTTTTTAAGATTTGATTGATAGCATCTGACAGCATATTTTCTTCGTTTTTTAAACTTAATCTGTCACCATCATTACAAACGGGTGTTAGAATACCATAGGGAGCATATTCAACTACATTTGTTTGATAGTTAATATCAGTGTCAGGAGCAAGAATTTCTCTTGGGCCCGAAAAACAATCCGTAGATATAATAGGTATACCGCAGGCCATGGATTCTACAATAGCATTTGGAAAACCTTCATTTGTTGAGGACAATACAAAAACAGATGAATTTTTTATGAATTTAAAAGGATTCTTTTGGAATCCCATAAAAAATATATCATTTTCTAGCCTATATTTTTCTGCCAACTCCTTTAACTCATTTTCAAGTTCACCCCTTCCAAGGAATACAAGTTTTGCATTATCAACTTCATCTTTTACTTTACTGAATGCTTTTATTAAATGATTTTGACCTTTTACATCAACTAGTCTACCTACATTAATTATTACAGGTGACTCAAAAATATCTTGGTACTCTTGTTCGATCTCGTAATCTGCTAATTTTTGAATCTTATCAGTTTCATATGGATTATGAATTACTTTTATTTTTTCGGGTTTTATTCTAAAATTATTGACTAAATCTTTTTTAACACCTTTAGAAACAGCAATAATAAGGTAAGCGTGGTTGTAAAATAATTTAATTAACTGTTTATGGATTTTACCTTCTAAACCTTTTAACCCCTGTGATATCTGACTATGAACAGATATTATAACATTGTCACTTAATTTAGAAAATAAATTTAAAATGTTGGGAGCTGTAAGAAAACTTATCGTTGCTTGTGGTTCATATTGTTTTTTGATGTTTTTACTTTTCTGGATTAAAGAAAAAAAAGTAAAAACTCTTATGAACATGTTTTTTAGAGATTTATCAGGTTCTGGAATGCTTATATTTAAATCTATTATTTCTCCATTATATTGGTAATCAATTTGGTCAGTATGATAAACCATAAGCTTTATTTTATATTTATCAGGTAAGTTTATTGAAAGATTGGATACTACCTTTTCCGCTCCACCATTTTCTAGTGAACTTATGAATAGAGCTATTGTTTTACTCATAATTATTCTAATAATTCATATGAGCTTAAATATTATAAAACTTCGGTTCAGAGAAACTGCACTGTTCAGTTAATAGTAGTAGCACTATTTTAGATTTTTAGTACTTCTTAGTACAAAGATTTAGAGTTATAAATTAGGTGAAGATTGTCTTAACTGAACAGTGCCTACTTAAAAACCAAATTGTATTTATAATAGATAAATAATGAAGAAAAATATAGATGAATAAAATAAGAGATCGTATAATTAACTATTTTAAAACTTTTGATTCGCATTTAGCTATAAAAATAGTTTCTTTATTAGGTTTTATATTATTACTCATAGCTTTATTTACCTTTGTAAAAATACCTCCTGCTGATAATTATGAATTCTCTCTATACAAAACCTTTCCATGGTACTTTTGGCTACTTGTAATATTATGTGTCTTTATTGGGCAATCGATTTTAGTATTTAATTCATATTTAAAGGTTAATATAAGAAGTTGGGTTTATGGTTATTTATTATTATTTTTATCAAATTCAATATTATTAGTTATCCCATTTTCTAGATATTTTACATTTGGGAGAGGAGATGTATTAACTCATATAGGGTATATGTTGGATATTGAGAAATATTTTAACATAGGTTCTAATCACTATCCTGCAAACCATTTATTGGGGTCCATTCTTAACTATTATACAGACTTAGGATTTACAGATATAGTTATGATTATCCCTCCTCTTTTTTCATTATTTTTTGTTTTATCCTGGTATATACTAGGAAAACAAATATTTAAAAAAAATGCAACAAATTTATTGATTTTATCTTTATCCTCAATATTATCATTTGGTATGTTACATGTTTTATTTACACCATTCCATCAATCTACTTTACTTATACCTTTCGTATTATACCTTTTTTTTAGAACAAATAATACAATTGGTAAATATCAATATAATTATTCAATCTTTAGTTTGTTATTGATTACTTTTTGTGTCTTTATTGTATTTTATCATCCACTAACAACTTTAATTCTTATCGTTATTTTTTTGTTACTTAGGTTTGCATCAGCAATTCAATATAAGCTTTTAGGTAACAAGGAACTCAAAATTAGGATGAATAATCTAGTATTAATTATTTTTATTGTTTTTTCTATGTGGAGTTCATATTTGTATATAGCAGTTAATAAATTAAAACCAATATTTGCTTCTATCTTAGGCACTGATGAAACACATTCTCAATTAGAAGAATACGTTAGCATAATAAATTATTCCGATGCGAATTTCTATCAATTAGCAGAGATATTTGTCTTCAAATATGGTGTTGAAGCAATATTAGGTTTTTTTTCAATAATGTGCATGATAGTTATATTGAAAGCAATAAAAAAACGTGACAAAAATATTTATTATTACCATATTTTTTCAATAATAGGATTTGCCTTATTTTCATCTTTTTCGTTTTTAATATTGATTACAAATATTTCTTTTAGTTTCTTACGTATTTACACCTATTCTGAACTTTTTTCGTTAATCTTAATTCCATCAACATTTTATTATTTTTTCATTAAACAAGGAAAAATATTTAAAAAAATTAATACGAAACAGATATCGTGCATATTGTTATGCATAATATTAATTTTATTTTCAATTCTATCTATATATAGTTTATACTTATCTCCATTAACTAAAACTGTTAATTCTCAAGTGACTGAAGCCCAATTTTTAGGAATGGAAACGTTTTATCAAAATCAAAATGATTCTTATAATATTTTGGAATTAGGTATATCTCAATATAGGTATTATGAAGCGATATTTGGGGAAAGATATCCAGAATATAATGTAAAACGTCCTGGAGCAAATAATTTAAAACCCATAGAACATTTCAATTATGTAAATGGTACATCATTTGGAACAGTTTATAATGATACATATTATTTTTTACTCAATGATATAGGAAGAAATGTTTATCCTGAAGTACACCCTGAATTTAGAGAAAAGTGGAAATTTACTCCTACTGATTTTGACAACCTCAATTACGACTGTAATATTGATAAAATTTATACTAACAAAGAACTTGATATATTTATAATAAATGAATAACGTAGATATCGAAACTTTAAATTAATTTATCTAGGGGATAATATATGGTAAAAGTAAGTGTAATAATTCCAACCTATAATAGATCACAAACGGTAAGTAAAACAATAAAAAGTGTATTAAACCAAACTTACCAGGATTTTGAAATTATTATAGTAGATGATAATTCATCTGATAATACAGAATTTATTATTAAATCTTTTTCACATTTTGATAGCCGTGTAAAATATATTAAACATAATAAAAATAAAGGCGCACCAGAAGCCCGTAATACAGGAATTAAAAACTCTAAAGGCGATTACATTGCTTTATTAGATGATGACGATGAATGGTTTCCTCAGAAACTTGAAAAACAAGTTAAATTATTTGCTAAAGAATCTGATGATATTGGATTAATACATTGTGGATATGAAAAAATAGATGAGAATGGAAATATTCTTATACCTAAAAAAAAACTAAAGGAAACTGGAAATATGTTTTATGAGCTTCTTGAATCTAATATTATTGGTTCACCTACGAATTTAATTCGAAGTGAATGTTTCAAAAAAATTGGTTATTGTGATGTACAATTAAAAAGTTGTCAGGATTGGGATTTATGGATTCGTATATCTAAACACTATAAGATTAACTATATACCAGAGATATTAGCTCGTTATAATGTATCAGATGTATCTATATCTAAAAATATAGATTCCGTATTATCAGGTCATAAGCAAATTTTAGATAAATATTTTTTATACATATGTAAAAATAATAAAATACATAGCAAACACATGAAAGATATTGGATTATTATATCTACATAAAGGAGATTATTCTAAAAGTCTTAAATATTTAACTCTGTCTATACATTACAATCCTTTGAATTGGAAATCTGTAATAAATTATTTAACTATTAGGTTCTTTAAAAAATCAGCAGGTAACTATCTAAGATTGGTAAAAAATCTTATATGAAATGTACAAATTTCAGCTCTGTAGAAATCTTATTAATATAAATACCATGAACTATAAAAATGAAATTATAGCGATCTTCACAATTACATTATAATCAACTTAATTAACCTTTGAATATTGAAGGTTTCTACAAAGCACAAGTTTCAAAAAATTATAAAGATGAAATAGAAGATGTATTATATAAGGGGATCAAAATTGAAAATAGCGTTTATTGTTAATGCATTTCCAAAATTGTCAGAAACATTCATACTAAATCAGATCACAGGACTCTTAGATAATGGTCACGATGTAAAAATTTTTGCATCATCTCATCCTAATGAAAATATAGTACATGAAGATATAAAAAAATATAACCTTATGTCTAGAGTACATTACTTAAATTTACCTAAAAATTTTATTTTTCGTTTTTTAAAAGGCATAACATTAATAGTTTTTAATCTCTACAAAAATCCAGTTTTAATAATAAGGTCTTTAAATATATTTAAATTCGGTAAATTTGCATTATCTTTGAAAATGCTATATATAACTATTAATTTCCTAAATAAAAATGAATTTGATATAATACATTGTCATTTTGGGCCTAATGGTATTTTAGGAGTATATCTAAAAGAAATCGGTGTTAACGCTAAGTATATTACAAGTTTTCATGGATATGATGTAAATAAATATCCAAAAAAATATGGATGCAATGTCTATAATAAATTGTTTGAAGAAGGTGATTTATTTACAGTAAATACCGAATATACTAAAAATCAAGTAAAAAAACTAGGATGTAATGAAAATAAATTAGTTACTTTACCAGTAGGTCTCAATATAAGAAATTATAGTTTTTTAAAAAGATCATATGACAGTAGAAAACCTATTAAACTTTTATCGGTAGGAAGATTAGTTGAAAAAAAAGGACATGAATATGCTATTGAAGCTATGTATGAAGTATTAAAAAGATATCAAAATGTAGAATATTTAATAGTAGGAGATGGACCATTATATAACTATTTACAAAAATTAATCTCTAAGTTAAACATTGAGAATCATGTGAAATTATTGGGTTCTATTGACGACAAGTCCCTCTTTCAAGTTTACCAAAAATCTCACATCTTTGTGTTTCCAAGTGTAACTTCTAAAGAAGGGGATAAAGAAGGACAAGGATTAGTTCTCCAAGAAGCTCAAGCAGTTGGTCTACCTGTAATTTCAACTTTCCATAATGGTATACCAGAAGGAGTTATTGATGGAATCTCTGGTTTTCTTGTACCCGAAAAAGATGTTGACGCGTTGGCAGATAAAATGGAATATTTAATAGAAAACCCTTTTCTTTGGTCACATATGGGGTATAATGGTAGGAAATTTGTAGAAAAAAATTATGATATTAATAAACTTAATAAACAACTAGAAATAATTTATCTAAGAGCTATATCTGCTTATTAATTTTCAGGTAAATTAGATTTTTGGATTAATTAAATTTTTAAAAAATTTAAGCTCTTTTTTATCAAAACCATTTAATAATATTAAAATTACAAAATAACTTATTGCACATACACAAATTGTAAATATAAGATTTAATATCCCAGATGGATTCAATATGAAAATTAATAAAGACATTATGATAGACGCCAATATACTTTTTAATATAAATTTAAAATTCATATTAAATTTTAAAATCTTCAAAGAGTAATAAGAAACGATAACTAGGCTAATTGTAAATGATAATAATGTAGTAAGAGCTGCAGCTATAATGCCTATAAGAGGGATCAATATAATATTCAGTACAAGGTTTAATATCGCTGCTATTACCCAGATTTTAGCGTCAATTTTTGTTTTTTTTTCTAATAGGATCACTTTTTTAAAAATCTCAAAAGTGCCATATAATAATATACTTAATGCTACAAAAGGTGTTATAATATAAGCTTGAGATGCTATATCAGGTGTGGATAAAATTCTTAATATGGGTTTTGATAACAGAGATAACCCAAACACCGAAGGTATAGTAACTGCGAAAAAGTATTTTGAAGTATAGCTTAATAAATTTTTTACTTCATCGATTTCATGTTCATCATAATGTTTAGATAATACCATTGGAAGCATGAAATTTAATGGAATAAAAAATATTTTCAATATGTCCCCTAAAGCATAGCCTGGATTGTAATATCCAACAAATGTAGTACCTAAAAAAAATCCAATCAAATAACGGTCGCTTGCATCTATTATCCATTTTGATAAACTTCCAGGTATTAAAGGTAACCCGTATTTAAGGTATTTTTTTATGTTTATAAAACTTGGTATCTTAATATTTATTTGATAAATAACTGTTAGTATTGTAATAAAAAATACAAGTGAAGAACTTATCAAAAGTCCTGATATTGCTCCAATTATTCCTCCATTATTTAACACAAAAAGCACAACAAAAAAAATTTTGAGTGATGTTTTTGTAAATTGTAAAATAGAATGTATTTTTACTTGTTGTGTCGCTCTAAAATAATTTTTTAAAAAGGCGTTCAATGATTCTATTAAAACAATTATAGATAAAATTTTGACAATTAGAATTTGGTTGTCAAATAAAGCTGACGCAATTATTCCTGAAAATATATATATTAATATGGATATAGTTAAACTCGTAAATAAAACAAAGATTAAAAAAGAATACACAAGTTCTTGAAGGTTCTCCTTTGTTTTTATTGAAGGTACAAACCTATGCATTGCCCTTTGTAATCCAAGCATTACAAATTCTGGAACTAACCCAAGAGTAATTACAATTTGAGCCCAAATTCCATAATCTTGGACTGGGATATTTTTTGTTAATATTGGTAATAATATAATTCCACTAAAGCTTACAAGTAAATTTGTTAAACCAACTAATCCTATCCTTTTGGCTAAAAGTTTATAAGCATCCATTTTGTACCTATAAAATAATTTATTATATACTTGCAAATACCTAATAGTAGTTTATTTTTTTAGAATTAAATAAAGTTCATGGTACTCGATTGTTAAGTTATATTTATTAATCATAATTTCTCTACTTATGATAATATGAAATAATTAAAGCTTCAGATATAAGTTTAGATACGCTATATTATAGTATTAAATTTTGTACATAAACGCGACATTTAATATATTATTTTATCATATTGCTTCAAGTAATTTGTATGTAGTTATAATATACTGGTCTAAATGTACTCAGATAGATATAAATTTTATTAAAAATATTATTTCTTAGTAGTTTTTCTTCCTATATATCCATATTTAATACCTAATGGCCATGCAAATATTAAGAAAGGTAACTGATTTTTATACGATAATTTTTCCTTCCATTTATAATCAGGTTGTAATTTTATGGTTTTATAATTTCTAATCCTATTCCCAGCCAGTAAATGGTTAATTTTTATTTCTTTTTTATTAACTAGTTTTTCTGATACCTGTGATAAGTTAATGCCAGCTACTTCACCAATAAGTTTTAGTGTTTTTACAGGGTAGTTAACAAAATCTTCGTAACGTATCTGGGCTTTATTAGAACCAATTGTGTAAAAAACTATCTCTGAAAGGAGATTGTTATACATCCAACCTAATGGGAAGCGTAAACTTTTCTTCCCCTCTTTCATTCCTGAATATGTTACTCCTCTTCCGTCTCTTACCAAGTGGATAAGGCATAAATCTACATTTGGCATCATAGATATCGCTAATGCACGAGAAGGTTTTTTTGACGAGTCAACAATAATGTTTTTCCCACTTACTGTACTTATTGAATGATAAAGTGCCTGTGTATAAAAAATATAATCATTAATATTAGAATTGTTTTTGTTTTTAAGTAATAAACTTAAACCCTTTAAACTTTCTACTTTTTTTTGTAAGTTTTCATAGAATGCTAAATCATCAATCTTTGTTTGTTCTTTCCACCTATTTATCACATCAATCCAAAAGGGACATATTTGACTAGGTGTATCACAAGAGCATAATTCATTATTCTCGTATTTTTTAATTATATCGTATAATTCACCTTTGCTTTCTATTTCAGGATGATTCCCCAATACTATATCAATTAGTGTTGAACCACTACGTCCTGACCCCAATATATAGATGACCTTTATTTTTTGGCTATTAGATGTTTTATAATCCATACTAAACCATTTCCTTACTATATTTACTTTTATACTTTATATTAAAGTTTTAAACTTTAAAAGCATTACAAGAATCTCACTTTTGTAAATCTGAAGCCAGTACTTAAACATTTGCATATCTCATCCTCATTCATGGTTTAGTACATAAATCCTTTTCTTTGAATATTTTAGTAAGCTCTGATAAGATTGTTGATTTGCCTGTTCCTAGAATCCTGTTAACTAGACTACAAATTCGTTGTTACTATTACTGTTGTTCATACACCCATCTGTTAAATTTGTTTCTAATTATTTTGTGCTAAATTATCGTATTAATTATAAATTATTAGGGTATCGTTTTTTAATTGGTTATTTTAGTTTTAAGACTAAGTCAACTAATTTTTTACTTATGAAAAAGTAAAATAAATTCTTTACCTTCAGTTAAAGCTTATTTCTTGGTTTTATTGTTATTTTTAAGATAATACTCGTTAGCTTTCATCAGATCTTCAGGAGTTCCAACATCGATATGGATACCGCCGATTTCCCTGTAGACAACGTTTTTCCCCTGCTCCACCATCACTTTGATTGAATCTGTGAGCTGGTACTCATCCTTGTAGCCGGGTTTTGTATCACTGATAGCATCGAATATCTCAGGTTCGAAAACATACATACCAGCGATACCCAGTTTACTCGGTGCTTCGCCAACTTCGGGTTTCTCGATCAAATCCACGATATTGTTACCATCTGTTTGAATGATACCGTGGCGAGTAACATCTAACACTTCCATGACACCAACGGTGGCATCGGCATTGTTATCTTCATGGAACTGTTTTAGATCCTGCAGGATGGTATCAGGTGAGAAAAAATTGTCACCCAAAACGACCGCAACAGGAGAACCGTTGACCACATGTTCACCGGCTGCAACTGCGTTTGCGAGTCCCAATCTATCATCCTGGACAACATAAGTTATATCCACACCGAACCGCTCACCTGAACCGAAGTAATCGGATAACCCGTGTTTATTCGGACTTACAACTATAATAATGTCATCTATCCCGGCTTTTACGAATGATTCTACCACGTGTTCGATAACCGCTTTATCCCCTACAGGCAACAGTTCTTTCGGCATCGCATGAGTAAACGGACCTAAACGAGTTCCGCTCCCAGCTGCTGGTATCAACCCCTTCATATTTCACTCCTCTAACAAATTCCTGATTCTAATTTTAAATGTTACATGAAACACAAAAATTTGGATGTATCTGCTTATTTTCTTTTTAACCATATTATGGTACTACTATAAGCTTTTTGGTTTTTTATCTACTATAGATTCTATAGCTGGATATTTTGCTTTCGATTTACCCATGGATTGTTCGGTGTAGTTTATGGGACAGTAATTCCTGCGATACCCTTTCGATACTGGAATAATGACGATTTCTGGTAGATTATTCATTAAAGGTACTATACATCCATAATTGTTCGAGTACTCTAAAAACTAATTTTAGCCATCAAAAACCAATCATCTGTCCAGGAAACTTATGAAAATCTAAATGTAAATTTCTCTGTAGATTTTTTTATATTGACCTGTTTAAATGTCATATACCAAATTCCAAGATTCGAAACATTATCATGGATATAATGGCCAAATAGTGAACTTGTTATTTTGTATCTTTTCTTCCAAACTCAGGGTGTTTTTGTGGTCTTCAATAATATCGATAATAAAGGCTTAACACTGCTTATAGATGCTCCTCATTTTACCTCTTACCAGAATCTGTCATCTATAAGCAGATTATAGATTCAAAAAGTTATCATATACACAAGATAATAATCGGAAATACATCACCTGTGTCTATTGAGTATCATCAACGACATATTTGAAAGTAATAATACACTACACACTATTGTGAGCATTACATCTGTTTTAGATACTAATATTTCTTAACGGTAACAAACCATGGAATGCATTAACCGCTGTCTAACATAATCGGTCTAAATCGTTTCAACAAGCTACCGAAAATCGATCTACAGTAAATCAGGAAACTCTGACACACCTTTTCTAATGAGTTCTGATTATCAGGACAAAATACTCTTTAGATTCACTTTTCAAAGCAGAATCTAGATATAATTAGTATCTAAAACCAGACATTAAGTCCTGTTTTACAAACTAAATAATGAACAAGCAAATTAATTCAAAACTAATTTATCTAATAGACAATTAAATTTATAAATCTGCAAAACTTATTTTAGTGTGATGAATCGCGCACTATCTAACTGATGCGACTCATCACTATCAAACTAAAAAACAGAAAAACGGAATTGATTAATATGGACATAAAAGATGAAGTTCATCTAAACTTAGGAACGGCAGCAACAAGAAATTCAGCACCAAAAAACAAATATGATGAAGAAGCGCCCTACGAACTCACTGAATTCCTTGAAGATCTTGGAATGGTTACAGGAGATGAACTCTGTGACGAGATGTTTATCACCAGTCCAAATGAAATAAAATTTGATATTGGGTTCGCTCCTGAAAACATGGAAATTGGTTTGACAGAGGAAAATAAAGAAATCATCACATCGGATGTAGGTGAAATAAGAATTTTTTATGACCCAGAAACTGATAGTTGGAAAAAAGATCTGCATGATATACAGAAAGCCCTCGATAGTATCAAACCGTTGGGTAATGATTTCTGGGACGAGAAAACTGATGATAATGGAGATATAACAGAACCAGTGATTGAAAATAAAGGGTCTGTGGAATTTGTCTATGATGATTGCGATGAATGTTGTTTGGATGTTGAACAGAGAAGACGTGCAGAAGAATTTTTTAATGCGATTTTCAGATATCTTTGGGATCTAAAAGATAATGGATGGCATTTGCAGTAACCATTCCTTCTATCTTTTTTTATTTTTTTATTTTTGTGACCAATTAAAGCCTGTTATTTTATAAATATCAAAATTATAAATATCATAATAGAAGATGTGTCTTAACTGGATTAATGTTATCATCTGTTACTTGTCCTGTAGATTGATAGTAATCACAATTTCACAAAGGCATTTAATTTTTAGCCTGAAAAAAGAAGAATCTATAGTAGAGCAGGAAACCCAGACACACCTCTTTTAATGAGTTTTTGCTGGATTTTGTCAACATCTACTATAGATTAAAATCGTTTTTTTACCATGACCATCCATTTTTCTCAAAAGCATCCAATATTTCTTCTCCATTAGATTCCAGGGATTCGACTACCATGGTAATGGATTCTGGTGTCATTTCTTTGACATATACGTGTGACTCAATGTCACCATTTACGCCATTGCTGAGTTCCTTGATTTCAGACCTGATGTTTTTATGTTCTTCATTATTTTCGATACCGTATACAGTAACAGTAAGATTTACAAAGAATTCAAGGAATTCTTTAAAAGTTTCGTATTTTTCGATTTTCTTTTTTAATTTATTTGTTTTTACTATGTTGGTATTTATAAAAATACCTCCGTTTTTTTCTTAATATATAATATATTTATTCTGTATTAGAATTATTATATGAGATGATTTCCAGATTTATAAGATTAATGGTTTTTGAAAACGTTATAAATGACTAACAAACTTTTATGATTGATAATTTAATGTTATAATATTTATTTGAACTTGAAAGTCATTATTATATGCTGATAAAATTAGTAACCATTTTATCAAGTCATAAAAGTAAATCAAAACCTTATGATAGATTTATTTTTATAAAAATGCTTATCCATGTTTATCAATTTTTCATTCAAGTATATAGGGAAAAAGTGAGAAAAATTAGACAGTTTCTTATCTGGTGTAGTTATTGTATCCCGTATTACCGGGGAAGAATACAATATTGTTTTAGAGTCATCGACTCATCCCGTATAAACAGAATCTAATTTCACCTTGGATGAAACAAGAAGCACTTTAAATCATAGATTTAAAGTTATCCTTAAATTAAAATTTAAGGAGCCACTTGGTCTTTAGCCAAGTGGTAGTTCACAAGTATAAGTCTTCAAAAATGGGATTCGCTTCTTTAATAGCATCAAAAAGAACGTATGGATCTTCTGTGGGCTCCAACACTCGGCTATTTCCTCTTCCTCCTCTATCATTAGCAGTGATGAGTCCTATTTTATCAAGCTCAGTGATATATTCAGAAATTCTATTATTGCTGGGAATACTCATATCTAATTTTTTTCCGTATTTCTTATACATATTTATAATATTTCCCGAATATGGTTTTTTGTTATTTATATATGATTTCAGTATTACAAATAATACAAAACCTTGCTTTAATGATAAACTCTTAGTAGCTTGAATTTTCTTATTTTGATTTAATTTTTTATATGCATCTAACACATGATCTTGTGTTATTATATCTGAATTTTCAAAATCTGCTATATCTCCAGTGGTTTTTAAAATTTCTAGTGAATATCTCGCATCTTTTTTATCACTTGCTGTCAGAGCTGCACAATATGGTATGGTACCTTCATCTAAACAACCATCTTTGAAAGCTATACTTGAACGTTCATTTAATATATTTACCAGTTCTTGTGAATCGTATCCTGGGAATTCAAGAGATTCATTACCAAATGACGATTTAACCCCTGGACCAATTTTTCCAAAAAAGCTATAATCATTGGTAATGCCTACCATCGATATGAACAATTTGTCATCAATATCTTCAAAATCTTCACGACTGAGATTATATATTATCCCCTCATCTTCTAGGTAATCTATTTCATCAAAGATAACAATCAAAGATGTTCTTCTTATTTTCAAGAGGTTGATGAGGGTTTCATAATGCTGAGATTTTGAAACCCCATTACGTGGGTGGTCTATAGAACTATCAATAGTATAGATTAGATTGTATAAAATATCTGTGGATGTGTTAGTTTTCCGACAATTGATTAGAGCAGGAATTATGCTAACGTCATTGTAATTGATAAACTTAGTAACATTAGATAACTAATTTTATTATCAATTACATTCGTGAGCTATACTCACCGGGTGTAACGCTACACCCTCTATCCCATCTAAATCAGGGATTGCTTTTTTCATAATATTATAGGCACCATTTACATCGGCATTGATTATAGTGCCGTTAGATGATTGGAAAAGCCCTCTTTTAATTCTTTTACCAAGATAAGAAGTCCTTCTCTCAACTGGTTCACCATCGAGGAAAGAACACTTCGATGTATAGGATTCTTCTTGCTCAATCACTTTCAATCCAACATCTTCGGCTTTGTATTTTAGTTGTTCAAGAAGTCTATGAAATGGAATCTGTGTAAACTTTTGGTTATTGCGCTTACCCATATCCACTTCTTGTTTCCACCCTTCGTTATACCCAATGACTAGTGTGCCGATGTTGTGTTTGACACAAAAATCAACAATCCTTTTACTTGCTTTATGGAAGAAGTCATTGATTTTCATTTTATATTTATGGTATAGTTTTTTCAGTTTTTTGCTATTTTTGATGCCTAATTTATCATAAATAGATTTTAGTTTTCCAGATTTTTTGTTGTAGAACTGGTTTATTGATTTTGCGACTCCGCCCTTAATAACAATCGGTTTTTCACCGATGTTATTCACCATAGTGACGATATTATTAATACCCAGGTCGATACTGGCGATGTTTTCTTCGTTTAGATCTGGTGTTTCCAAATCCTTCTCGTAAACAATTTCACACTTATAACCAACTCCCATAGGAAGAATTCGAACTTGATTTAATTTAGTGTCATCTGCAAGACGAGTTTCTACTTGCAGGTTCGTTTTCTTCGGTAACTTGAGGACACCGTTTTTTATCTTACACTGTTGGTTTGTGAAAGTGAGAATATTTTCGCCATTTTTCTTTTTATATTTTGGTGGGTTGGGTTTTGAATAGTAATTTTCTGGGTTCTTTTTCCAGTCTTTAATTGATTGGAAGAAAGATTTCCAGTTTTTATCCATCAGTTTTAGTGTCTGTTGTGCTGTTTGTGTGGGTAAAACAGAATAATTTTCAGTACCTTTTAACTGTTTATTTAGTTCTTCGTATCTTACCCAACCACCTTCATCATTTAGAGATTGTTTAACTATGAAGTTTGCCTGGTTGTATAAGTTCTTGGAAATATGACACAACCAGCTAAGGTTTTTATCATAATTTAGGTATATCGTTTCGGTCCTTTTTACCATAACAATCTCCATGATGAATATAATTGATTATATTTTATGTTATCAATTCTTATATATTTTACTTATAAAGTATACTATATATCATCCAGGCAGTTTAATATTTTTCAATAATATATTCAATCTCTTCCTGATTGACCAAATTCTAAAAAATAGCATAATTTTAGATGATAGGAAAACTGAATTATATACTTATAGATGTAAAAAAGATAAAAGGAAAGTAGGTTTAAAACACCATCTAACAACCGATAATTAATTTTGTTGCTACTAATTGAATTAGATGTTTATTCTTCTTTTTTAAACAGTTTGTGATGCGATATTATTAAATTTCGCAGTTCCTCCCTGTTTATCAATTTTACATCATTTGCTTTTGCAAGGTCTACGGCTTCAGATGTATAGTAATTATTTGTAACGACCATTGCTGAATTGCATAGATAATACCGCATTGAAGCAACAACTTCCTGAACTGCACTGTTTCCCACTTTTGAACTAGATTGTTTGACCTGTACAGCAATGCGTTTAGATCCAAGTTTGGTCAATATCACATCCGCACCCTGATCTTTGTCATTGGTTTTTTTAGTTCTGCTTGCATAATATCCCTTATCTCTGTAGATCTTGCATACAGCCTGTTCAAGTTCTTTGGGTGTCAGTTTATCCGGGTTGTCGGGTAATTCTTCATCCTCGCCATCTCTGCTTATAAGTAGCAATATATCCTTTAAAGGAACATTTCCTATTTCGCAGATGATTTCAGCGATTTGGCATTTGAACATAAGGTCATCTGTTTCTTTTAGATATTCTTGAAGTCGGTCTTCAAAATCCTCATCTTTCAACATATCCTCAAGCAATTCCCTTGTTTCAGGATCCCAATTTTCATTAAGTGCATTAATAATTGGGTCGATTGCTTCAGGTTCTAATTCCTGAAATATTTCAATTAGGATTTCGCGTTCATCTTCTACAGATTCTCGGAAATAAACAAGAGTTGAAAGCTCCTTGATCATTTCCCTTTCTTCATGTCTCAAGTAATCAATAATCAGATTTGCAGTATACTTGCTGTGTCTATTTAATATCGATTTATAAGTGAATATTTTAATCCTATGGTGGATTGTTTCTGGTCTTGGAAGTTTATTCCTGAGTTCATGTAGAACAAATGGAACAGCAGAATCATTATTTTCAAGAATACTTAAAAACTCTCTAATTAATTCCTCTGAATTTTCATCATTTCTGATTTCCTCTTTAACTTGTATGACAGCAGGTTCCCTGATATCAGCCAGTATATCTTTTATTTCTGAGTTCGGGTATGTTTCTTTGAGACAATTAATTAGAGGTTCTACTGCTTTTTCTCCATGGTTTACAAGAGCTCCTTTAATCTCAAGATTGTCCATTGTATTGTTTTGTTCATTATTCAATTCTTTTATAAGCGGCTATATGGATATTTTTTCAATTTTGTTCACATTTAAACCTCCTTAATTTTATATTTATATTTTTATAAAATTCAATTAAACGTTTGGTTTTTTTGTGCAGATAATTTTGAGAATAAAACAACTGAGAAAAGTGATTTTTTCAAATTCTGGAAAAATAAAATCCATGTAGAAGAATGGACTTAAAAACTGATTTAAAACCGGAAATTCTTTACAGATTAACCATTTCTTCCAGTTGTTCTCTATTGATTAGGGAAACATTATTCGATTCCGCTAGTTTTACTGCTTTTTGTGTAAAATCCTGGTTGGAAACGACTATGGCACTGTTGCAATGGTAGTAGCTCTTTGCCGCAACGATTTCCTGAACAGCATTTCTCGTGACTTTTTGACCTGGGTTTAGATGTTTTATAAGAACCGCGGTTCTCTCGACTCCGTATTCAGTTATGACAAAATCTGCACCCATATCTTTGATGCCAGTTCTTTCGACCAGATATCCTTTATCTCTGTACATCGACTCGATAAAATCTTCAAATTCTTTCCATGACATTTCGTCCAGGTTATTATTCTGCTGAGAATTACCAGTTGTCTGTATCTTTTGATTCTGTTTCCTCGAATCGGAACTATCCTGGTTTTCAATGTTTTCCTCGACTCGGTCAAGTATCAACTGCAGCTGATGGGTGTCCCCATATCGCTGGTACTGTTTTATTTTTCCTGACAGACAATCGACAGCCGGTTGTCCAATCTGTATGAGGATATTTTCTAGGTCCTGATAGTATCCGTCATGATAGAGGTGTTCGATGATTGTATCTGCTGCCAGATGTTCCATCCTTATCAGGCAATCTTCGATTTCTTTTTTGGTACAGTGGCTGTCTGTGGATAACATTACTTCTAACATCGATTCTACTGCACTGTCGATTATCTTATCTTTATTTTCTACTTTCATCATGCGAAATCCTCCTTTTATTCTTGGTTTAAATCCGGGTGATAGCTCCTGCAGCTCTTTTTCCTATTAGTGTCAAAAGATCTCAGGATTCTATATTTTCTACAATTACCCGCTCTTGCAATTAACAGCTAGTTTCCTGCTACCGTTAATTGCATTGGTTCGTATGGTTATTTTTTGTAGTGGTTTAGAGAACAAAAGCAGCTGGAATAATCTGATCATATCCAGTAATCAACATAGAAAATAAAAAAGAGAGGACCAGGCACTCCCCCTGTTAGCCTGCTCCTCTGTATACCCCTATTAAACCCCCCAACGCACGCTCTCTCGTAATCAACAACCAATTTCCTCGTTACTGTTGATTACATGAATTTGTTTGGTTATTTTTGTGCGTAATTTGATACATAAACAACTGTAATAATATATTAATTAAAAATTCTGTAAAAAAACAATTTTATCACTGATCGAAATAAGTTAATAAGAGTTAACTCGTAAAGATGTTAACTAACTTCTTTTCCACTTCATCTGTTTTATCATTTTTTAGGTATCCTACTTTGTATAATATTAATGATTTATCAGCGGTAAAAATCCTATTTGGCCGAATGTTGCTATTTTTGCGTAAAGTTCCATATTCAAAATCATTATCATTTAACGTTATTGAATAATTATCAATTTTGACCGCGCTTGTAATCATACAAAGAATTATATCTTCTCCTTGTAAATTGGCTAACACAAGAGCAGGTCTCTTTTTAGAATTACTCATATCAGAAAAAGGGAATGGTAATACAACAACATCTCCTTTTACAAATCTTTCCATGTTTCATCCTCTTCTTCTGTATCCCATTCTTTTTTGAGGACCTTTTCGCTTGCTAAAGCAGTAGAGATTTTTTCATCCAACTGGTCCATGGATCTCAACTCTATTCTATCATCGTATGCAAGTATCACAATTTTAGAACCTTCTTTAAAATTTTCAAGTTCCCTTATTTCTTTAGGTATTGATATTTGACCTTTCTTTGTAATCTTAGCGCTTCTGAAATCGATAAGTGTCATATAAGTAAGAAATGTAAGAATAATATTTAATGGTTTTGTACATTCCAGAATAGCGATTTCAACCTATAAAATTTTAGATTTTGATTAAAAATTATATTAAAATGAGGAACAGGCTCCCCCATTAGCCTGCTCCTCCATACCCCAATGAACTCCCCAACACGCTCTCTCGTAATCAACAACCAATTTCCTCGTTACTGTTGATTACATGAATTTGTTTGGTTTTTTGTGCGTTATTTGCTATTTTGAACAGCTGCAAAGTGAACTACCGCTGAGCTAAAGACTCAGCGGCTTCGGAAGAAGGTTACCATGAAAGCCTTACTCTTTAAATCAAAGATTTAAAGATATTTGTAAATTTTCAATTTACAAAGTTCTTCCCGGGGAGTTCACGTCCCCACTATCGGTTATCCCTGCAAGGGAATCACCGATTACCTTTCTCAAGATGTTCAATGCACCGTTGATATCGGCATTGATCAGCCTACCTGTAGATGACTGGAAGATTCCTCTCTTAGGTCTTTTACCGAATTTGTAAGCGTGGAGGAGTTTGATGAGATGATAGATAGCCGGATAAATTTTGACAACCTTTGGCTTAACCATCAACTCTCTAATATTTATAGAGGCAATTATGGGTATTGCCAAACTTCAAGAGCTTTGTTGGCTAAAGTTTTGCTACGGTTGATTATTGAATCTTTGTTCCATGCATCATATTCTCTTAAATCACTGTTTAGATATAGAGGACTTTTATCAAATATTTCTTTCTTTTCTTTGAAAGTGGAATCACCAAGTTCAGGATTATGAGCAGTAAGAGTCAGGTTACCTATTGTGTGCAAATAATGGTTCTGAACTTCTTTCCAGTTTGGACCCAGTTGATCGATCCAGGCTTCTGGTAAATTGGGATTCTGGGGCATTATATGTTCTATTGTGTAATTATCCATGTATATAGGTTCTTTAGTTCTGAAGTCATTTGCATTTTCTAGTTTAGTTAGCAGATATTTACAGTTTCTAAAATTATATACATCCTTATTCATCAGTTCATTGTAAAATTCATCGTCTTCTGGGAACCTTCTATAGGTTTCTTTTGACATTAGTGCAGCTTTAACACTTTCAACATAGTTATCCTTGTCTACTTCATTCATCAAAGTAGAAAAAGTTTTATTGAGTGAATTTGTTGGGATACTGCAGATAGCTCTACGGAATACATAAGAGATTACAACATCAAGTATTTCAATAAAATCTTTTTTATCTATATTGCCATCTTGATAATCGTAATATACCTGTAGTAGGAATGGATAAGCAACTTCGACTTTCAAGATGTTGATTTCATTAAATTTCTCATTTAAACCATCGTCATTTTCTTTATTGAAGGCGATGTTCATATACAATTTAGAATGACAGTATATGTCCTGAATTATTTCTTGAGTGGTGTTTTCTAGCCCTTTATAGTACTGTTTAAATTCTTCATATATTTCGTTAAAACGTGGAATCCTATTTAATTTGATAGTTAGATAATCACGCATGAACCTATCAAATCGTTCTTGATAATTTTCATGTCCAAAAATTTGTTCCATTTTGTACCAGTAATTATTGTACAGATTTTTCTGGTGTTGTTGTTCCAGACCCATTAGTAGATAATTTCTTATTAAATCAGATTGTGACAAATCAAGCCCTGTAGAATTTAAACTTTCAAAAATAAGTTGTGGATTGTCCATGTTGGCATCTAACGAAATATCTACAATGATTAATTTTTGAAGAGCTTTGAATATCTATTCTAAGTTTTCAGGTGCGTATTCTGTTATTTTATTTTTGAAAAAGTAGTAGTTTTTGATTATATTTGGAGAATAATCATTTTGGATTTCATTGTTTTCCAAAATATTTACGTAAGTATCGTTATCGTTTCTATTCAATACCAGTTTATACCTTAATTCATCCTCTTCATCTTGATTTAAAAGATAATAGTTTTTGATTTTACGTGAATTAATACCTTTTACTTGGTCACTATTATTTTTTATAGCTTCTCTTAAAGCCTGCAATAACAAAGAAATCGTAGTCAAACGCTGCTGTCCGTCTATAACATGTAGTTTTGTAATTGTTGATATCTGGTAAATGTCACTATTGATATAAACAATAGATCCCAAAAAATGGCTCTGATATTGACCATTCAGAAGACGTTCAATGTCCTCCCATAATTTCTGGCAATGGTTTTCGTTCCAGCTGTATGTACGTTGATATATAGGGACAATGAACTGTTTTTGCCCTTCTAAAAATTTATGCAGGTTAATTTCTCCAGCTTTCATGGAGCTTTATTTTGAAACTAAAATATTTAAAAGTTAAGTTTTGCAGATAGTTAGGGTATGCCAAATACAACGAAAAAACCAACCATACAACACATGTTAATGTTTTCAGGTCTATAAAATAATAAAAAACTGGAGCAGAAACTCCTAAAAAATCCTAAATTCTATTTTTTTAAGTAAAAAAGTTTTGAAACAATCGCAGCTTTGCTACATGGTGGTTAATTCTCAATCAGTCAAAGAAATACTTTTCCAAAAACCGCATGACTTCGCTTCTATATAACATATCATGGCAAAATTGGTTTTTGTAATTTCTAAGACACGCATAACAACTAGAGTTCCCATCTTCTCCTCCACAGTTACAATTTGACATCTTTGTGTAAGTGGATTCTAATATATTACTTATCGTTTTTTTATGTATATTGATATACTAACTATCATACTCAAAATTGCCAATATAATCCACTTCAGGTCCCATGCACCGACACCTATAGTATCATCTTCTTGGTCGCTATCAACAGGAGTTGATTCATTAGAAACATTGTTGTTTGTTCTGTTATTTTCAACTTGGGTATCAGTAGTGATACTTTGTGTCTGTTTCATTTTACCTGTTATTGCAAACGGTGAGAACCCGGGTGTATCAGATCTGAATTTGATAATGGTTTCATTTTCAGACAGTTTCTCGGTTTCAAGTTCATCCCATGAACTACCGTGATGTCTACACATCTTAATAGTGGATCTTTCAATGTTGTTGTTTCTAATCCATGTTTTATCCACTATGAAATCAATGGATGCATTTTCAACAATATTATCAAAACCTGCTTTACCAACCCAGATATTAATATTCTGATAAGCTTTACCGGGTGGTTTTTCATCAACCATTGTAGAATTGGATTTTAGTATAACTAGGCGTGTATTTGTTTTGCCTCTTGCTTCAGCTGCATCAAAATGTACACTTTTGACTTTGCTGATTTTGTTATCGAAGTTATACCAAATATGCCTATCATTGCCAACATATTTCTGGTTAACGAAATCATCTATAATATTATCTAAATCTTCATCAGTGTTAGAAGAACCACCACCCCCACCACCGCTACTACTGGAACCACTGTTTATGTTTGTGTCCGTGTTCGTAACATTTTCATCGGTTTTTTGTTCTGCGATCTCGAAACTGGTGGTATATGTCTTGCTATTACCGGCATTATCATATACAGTTACAGTCGAATTATATTTGCCTACACTTAACTCAGTGGAATTGTATGTTGCATATTCGCTGGTAATAGTGGTATTATCACTGGTTGTTTTGTCATCACTTTCAAACTTGATTGTAGTTTTACTTGTATTGATTCCGGATTGACCATCGCTGTAACTAAATTTAACTTTGACTTTTGATGTGCTGGAATCTAATATTGAACCCTCTGCAGGATACACTTCATCAATGTTTGGTTTCATATCATCATCAGCGATTGCACCATATGTTGAGAAGTGGTTTACATTTGATGTCCAGTATTTGGTACCATCCAGCGATTTTTTATTAGTATTTACTTTATCCCATGATTCATTTGATTTGTTGTAATACCGGATTGAGACGTTATTATCATCTAATCCTTTTGGTAACTCATTTTCATCTACTTTTATCTTGATAGTAGCATTTGTAAGATTGGCTGTTAACTTGTCACCTACATGCACATCCAGGAAATGTATCCCTACAAACTTTTTATCAAGTTCTACCTGTGGCATACTGGTTTCTGTAATGGTAACAGTACCTTTTGTATTATCAGATGTGTTAAATGTTATCGACGTGCCAGTTTTTTCGTTTGACATTTTCCCTGTATTGTTAGATGTTTCAATTGTTTCTACATTGGCAGTCGATGAGTCATTTCCGGTGTTACCGGATAGGTCAGAACCTGTTGTATTGATATCATAACTGCTGCCAGTTAATTGGAAGACACCTGACCAGTAATCATTTTCAGGTGTGACAGGGACATCATTGCCATTTATTTTGACATCAGGGTTGTTTTTAAGCTCTTCTGAACTTGTAACGTTTACCCATGCATGTGTATCGTTTATTCGTTTGATACTGGGAGCAAACTCCGGAGGTTTTCTATCAAGTATTAAATCAATACCGGATTTACTGCTGTTTGAATTATTAGCAGAATCAGCTGCTTCCACAATTACATTGTATCTCCCATCATCTGGTAACAGAGAAAGGTTTACCGTGTCTGACCAGTATTTGTTAGTATAATTCGGTTTCAGTGTTTTCTTGAATTTTGTAGATTTAGAATCGAGAACGAATTTTATATCTGAAATATTGTCAGGAGATCCATCACCGGGAGTTCCTGATGCACTTGCATTGATTGTTAGTGTTGAATTGGTATAGACTTTATCACCAGCTGAATGGGTTCCAGTGATATCTTTAATATCAATTGTTGGTTTTTCGTTATCCACTGTCACAGATATGTTCTTGCTGGCGGTATTGCCTGCATCATCAGTACTGTTTACAACCAGGTAATATTTACCATTTGCAACAGGTTCATTTGAACTATTGGTAGCGTTCCATGTAAAATTATATTGATTTTCTCCATTTACATGAGAAGTTATGTTTTTCTCCAGCATTATTTCATCTGATATGTCCTTGATTAAAAACTCTGTATTATTTGGATATTTATCTGTAATACTAACAGATATAGATGCAGGATTATTAACACTTAAAAGTTCAACAGTATCTGCAGTCAGACTTACATTCGGGGCAATGGTGTCGTTATATGAAACATTCCATGACCATTCATATTGTTCTGTAAAATTAGAATATGATGCAATTGCGGTTACGTTGAACATACCATTAGTATCATAGGATACTTTATAAGTTGAAGACGAAGTTTGTGTATCAGTTTTTTGTGTATTCCCATCTATATTCCAGGTTATATTACCGGTATTGTGTATATTGATACTAAATTCCTGTGTATGGTCTACTTTTGTCATCGGGTTTTCTATAGGATGGTAACTTTTTATCAGCTCAGGTTTTTTTGTAACATCCCTTTGTGGATAGTACCGGAGTTCATTAGAATCAGCTACCTTGAATTTGAAATCATCCATGAAATAAACGGTTTCACCCTTACCCAGAGTAATAGAGCTGTTACTTTCCATTGTAATTTGACTGGCACTGACGGTATCCAGCTGCATATTACCAAACATATCACCTGTATGTATACTTTCGTAATTTTCAGAAACCTGGAACGTACCATCAGCTTCTATTTCTTGACTTTGTTTATCGATATCACTTATATGCACAGCGATAATCGGTACATGTGAAATTGTACCCATATCTATTCTATAGACAAAATTATCGTTTACAGTGACCACTTTATCGTCTACGAATGATCCATCTTTATACAGGCTAAACCAGACTTTATTGCCGTCTGTATCGATTTGTTCGGGCACGAGTACATATCCGTTTTTGAGAAATAGAGCTGAGTCGAGTTTTATTGTCTTTACATTATTGTTGTCTATCAACACTTTGGTTAACCTATTGTTTGATACCAGATTGGTATTATTCTCTGCAAATTTTGTACTGCTGGTATAGCCTGAAACGTATTTCTCACCCATGAATCCCATGGATTCGTATTTACCCCAATCGGGATATTCAAAATCTGTTTCAATCGCACAACTATTGTATTCCAAATTACCTTCATCGATGCTCCTATCGTTATCGTAAACTACATTAAAGGATTCGCTCATTAACCCATTATCCAGGTTATAATACAGTCCATCGAAGTTAATAGGGAACCATCCACAATTTTCACCTTCTGCAACGGTTCCTGCAAGATTATATCTGTATCCAGACGTTTTATCAGTATCGAGCGTGAACCTGAGTGTTTCATTATCAGCTGCTCTTATAATTATATCATCTGCAACATCTGTCGTTGTACCTCTATCAAGAGAAATGGAGTCGCTGTTTTTCATCAAGAGTTTGTTTGAACTGACAGACTCTAACTGCAATTTACTATATGTGTTTCCAATATCCAATCCTATCAAATCTTCTGAAATCTGGAATATACCTTTTACCAATACAGTTTCATTACTCTTATAGATATCACCGACATCCAGTGCAATAACAGACACGTTTGATACAGATCCCAAGTCCTTTGAATAGACGAAATAATCACTGTCATCATTGATATCGACTATTTTATCATCTACAAAATTACCATCTTTTGACAATTCGAACCAGACCTTATTGCCATCGGTATCAATCTGTTTTGGTGTGATTGTATAACCGTTTTTAAGTGATATTTTTGAACCTACAGAAACATATCTGCTCTCATTGTCATTCAACACAACCTTTGTTAACTGGTCTCCAGCCAACATATTTGATGAATTGGATGTGAAATTGGTACTATTAGAATATCCAGCAAAATATGGTTTTGCTAAAAATCCGATTTCTTTGTATGTTCCAAATTCCTCGTATTTGAACGCTGTTTCAACCGGTTTTGCAGAATATTCAAAATCATCTTCATTTATGTTCCTATCAGACTTATCATCAAGATGTATCTTTATTGATTCTGAGCTGTTCTCGGATCCTAAATTTCTATATAAACCTGAATAACTATCACTTGTCCAGAGATAGTTCAGTGATAGGTCTTTGTTTGCATCCCATACTCTGTAACCGGTATAGTAACTTTCTTCGTGTATTTCCCAAATCCATGATACCTGCTCGGTTCCATTTGAACATTCGGCAGTGGCAGTTATATTATATACACCTACATCTGCTGTATTGTTTGCATAAGAAGAACAGGTTACCAGGGTTTCAGATTTAATAATAGAGCCGTTCAATTTCCAGGTTACATTACAATTCTTATAGGTGTCGATACTAAACTCCTGCAATGTTTCAGGAGTTCCAAATTTTTTATCGGTATCGGGTGTTGCATCAGTTATTAATTTATCAACATTAACATTGGTACTTTCTTTAACCCCATCGCATTCAGTTTCTATCGTTGTAGACCCTATATTTTTTGCAGTAAAGAGCCCGGTTTCATTTACAACACCAACTGTAGTGTTAGTAATTGTCCAATTAACAGGCAACTCCACTTCATTCCCATCCTGGTCATAAACATCAGCGTTAAATGATAAAGTTTCATCTTCATATGCTGTAACATTTTCAGGATTTATCTCTATATTAGATACATCTACAGTTTTAATCGAACCCGAGGTAACCATAGAAAACGGCTGTGGTCCTTGAGGAACATTGGAACCTTTAACCTTTACAGTATAACGACCAATTTCTGGATTCTGTATTTCTACATCTTCAACATTGTCTACTGAAGACCGACTATAATATTCATCTCCACTTGGATCGATAACTGTTAAATCCAGGTCGTTAATTAGCATTTTAGATGCACTTGGGTCACCGGGATAATCCGTCCAGCTAATAGTAATCCTTAATGGATTTGTACTGTCATCTACATAGAATTTCGTTTCAGCGATTTCATCCGTACTTAAGTTTGTTTTCTGAGAATAGTGTATGTCACCATTAGCTAATGTCTTTATAGAATTGTAAAGGTCAACTCTTCCCCATCCTTGTGCATAATTTGGTCTATTGTCATTTGAACTTATATCATGAGCTCCGTTTATTAGAGTGGTTTTAATAAGCGAAGCTGTTGGTTGGATAGAGTTCTCAACATAATATTGTCTAATTGACGCTGCAGCACCAGCTGTTAATGGAGTTGCCATACTCGTACCATGCTTCTCGGTGTAATATCCTGACCCATCGCTATCATAACTGGACCTTGTAGAATTTATATAAGTACCAGGCGCTACTACATCCGGTTTCACACGTCCATCCTCGGTAGGTCCACGGCTACTAAATGATGCGACATCTTTAGGGTCTGATGATTCAGATGCACCTACTGTCAAACAGTTTTTTGCGTTCCCTGGTGATATGATAGTTTCCTGATTGGCGCCCGAATTTCCAGCTGCAAATAATATTAACATATCTTTATGATTCCACATAAATTCGTCTACACTACTAGACTGTGAACCATAATTTCCACTGTGACCCCAGCTGTTAGAATGTATACTAGCTCCATTATTATATGCATCTTTGAACAATTCAGTTAAAGGATTGGGAGGGTATAGATATTTACTATCTTTGGGGCTGAGTGACTGGAAATACAAATCCGTGTTTGGTGCAGTTCCTCTATATTTTCCACTTGATTTTTTTCCGTCTCCTACTACTGAGCCAGCAACATGTGTTCCATGACCTGAATAATCTTCTGCATCTTCGTATTCACGGATACCGGTAAGACTATCTTGCAAATCAGGGTGCATAGATGAATCATCGACGCCTGTATCAATTCCAGTATCTGCTATGGCGATTGTTTGACCGGAACCATCCAGTGAATATATAAAATTAGTATCATCTACATTCATGATACTTATAGCATCATTATTAAGGATACGGGGTCGATTATATTCTTCTATCCATGATACAGAGTTAATTTTTGCAATATCTGATATATTGGTTCCAGTTAGATTAACATTGGCCCTTATACAATTTTCACCAAATTTGATAATATGTGTGCCAGTAGAATTAATTTTATCAAGTGTTTTTTGGGCATCTATGTTTTCGAAGGTAACTATAGTCAACGTAAGGTTATTTTTTGTTTTGTTGATAGAAGGAGAAATTTTGTAATTTGGTTTGTAGATACTAGTATACTGGATATAGTCGATGCTCTGTAAATCTTTTTTGGAACCGGGTTCCATTTTTACAAGGTATCCGTTTTCTGGGATATAATTTATTAATTCAATATCTCTACTTTTTAATGACTGAATCCATTCGTCTTTTATAACATCCTTAAACTGGATGAGGTAAATCTTCTCTTTGCTGTCAGGGTAAAATTGTTTAGGTTTGCTCTGTGTGGTCAAGTTAGATTTATTTGTTTCTATTGCACCCTGTTTTAGATAAATTTTATTTTTGTTTATACTTTTTTTCTTCTCATTATTATTTGTTTTTAATTCCTTTTCCTCATACTTTTTAAATTCCAGCTGATTGGAACTGTTATCATCTGATACATTTGTAGAAACTTTTTCTGTTTCTGTATTTAAATCCTTAGTTATGTTATTACCTGAAATTATACCTGTAAAAAGAGTAAGAACCAATAACAACAATACGATTTTTTTGATTATTTCTCCTCCTTATCCTGTTTTTCCTATGTTTTTCTTCTTTCATTAATATATTTACAAATTAATATATAAACTATAAATATTTAATTCCAAGTTAAGATTTTTTAGAAAAAAGTTGAATTTTCCTTTTTCCTATTAACTATAATCCCGTGCTCAATAACCCATAAAATATATAAATAATGAAATCCAACATTATAAATAAGAACTAAATGTAGGATGGATTCTAATGGTCCATTAAATAAAAGCTAGTACTTCCCCGACCATAGTGACATTCTACAGACAACTAAAAAATCTCGTTTTTCCCTTTCGAGGGAACGTGTTACAACTGACATTGTGTAACTACTGTTTCTTGGAAGATGGATTCTCCATCTTTCTCACCTTTCTATTAATAAACCAACCATATTTTAAGGTGTTTAGATGACACACTATCAACGCATATCTGGACCTAACGAAAATTTTTCAAAATGGAACGTAGCATGTGATTTTAATAACAGAAATCAGGATAAAACCGATATTGCAAGATCCTGCAAATATATCAATTCCATAACAAAAAAATTAGAAAGAGTAACATATGCATTTGAAGTGCTTAAATTGTTACCTGCTGAACCATTGATTAAAGTGATCTCAAAACGGTATCTATACGATCATTATGGAAATCATGTGAACTTATCACTAAAACAAAGGGAAAATGTCAGGCTCGCATTGATAAATTCTAAAATCGTCAACTGGTACCCTATGAAATTAGTAACTCCAAACAAAACTATTAATTCTACTCCTTTTTTCTTGAATGAACTAGGTAAATATTATTATTACAATGTTTTTGGCTTCAGCCCTGAATCAGTTTCGTTGAAATTTTATAGGGATAAAGTCGTTAAAAACAGGCTATTTTCTGTAGAACAATTAAATATACTTTCTAAGCACTATGATAACCTTGGATATGATACAAAAACCGGACTATATCCATTCGATCTTATTGTAGATGATTTACATGGATTTTTGCTGATTGACCAACATGAAAATACGATAGGGATAGAAAAACGGATTTCTGAAGCTATTCATCAGTCAAGAACAAGGGGGATTTTACTTTACTTTCCTGCAATGACACCAGAGATGCAAAGGAGAATCAGTGCTGTTGTTGCAGGTATACTCTATAACGAAAACAGAGACAAGAAGTATCGGCCTTTTTCATATGTAACTTATATCGAATCAGCGATATGTTCTGGTAAGAACACATTTGATTGGTCTTATTACATAACCGCTCCAAAAAACTATCAAAGAGCACATATACCCGAAACACTTTCATTCCCTAAAACAGATATCAGAGAAAATGATTTTGTTAGTAGTTCTATGAGGGTCCTAAGAAATAATAAATCCTATCAACAGAAAGTCAAACAAAATTTCAACATACAATATATTAGCGGTCTTAATGGCAAGGAAATTGTACCAAATATTAAAGTCAGTGTTGGGATAGGTCAAATCTTATCATTATGGGAAGAACTAGCAAATAATTCTGAAGTTATATTAACAGGTCTCTGCAGTAACCAAATTCTTGATAGTATAGGTTCATATCCTAGATTATTAATCGTTGATGGTGCTAGAAATGGTGCCGACCACTTAAACACATTGGATAAATTCCGGAAAAACGGAGCACAGGTTTTAGAATTACATAGAAATCATGCTAAAGCTGTTCTAACAGATGATAAATTTCTGATACATTCTATGACTACTTCAAAATACGCTGGAAATAACATCGACTCGTTTGCAGTTATAGATTTTGGAGAACACAAAGATAGGAAACTTATCAAAGAAAAAATCTACAAACTTTTGTATTATTTTGCTATGGAACAAAATGAAAATTTTAAAACCGAATTGGAAGATTTAAGAAAAATATTCCAATATAAGATAGAATTATATCCACACTTTAATTGTAAAGTCAAGGACTGGGATTATTTTAAAAGGTTGTCATATCTATCACGCGTTAGCAACAGTAAATTGATAATATTCTCTTCTCATTTGAGTATGAAAAAACTCGCAAAAAACTGCAAATTTTTGGTTGTACAGGGGACCAGTCGAAGCGATAACCATGATTGCTACATGACCGCTATTAAACATGGATACGCTGTTATAAAACGGAGATTGTGGCATCCAAGATTGATATTTAATAATGAATTCGTGAGTACAGGTAGCTGGGATTTTTCGCCTATTAGAGAGCAGAAAGAATTACAAATGATTATACATACAAGCTGACCGCTAAATTTATTCTGATGCTAAACTTAAAACTTTAAACTTTTACCTATATATTGTAGCTATTAAGCTTATTTTGGATGCCATTAATGAGATAAAACCAACCAGAATTAGGTTACATACCTTTTTTTTACTTGTTAATAAGTAAAATTAAACACATAATAGTTAACGTTTAAAGTATATAGTTAAAATTTATAAAACGGTACACAAAAAATAGATGAAACAAAATGGTTAATTATTTTTTCAGTATCATTAGTCAGATTATTAGTTGATAATTCTGAGGTGTCATTGGTCTCCATACTTGTATCTTCAGTTACTGTGTCATTTATTAATCCACTAATAGAAAACGCTGAAAAAGTTGTAATTTCTGACTCGTATTGATGGTTACCATTTTTTTCATTTATGTGATTAGTTTTTAATATACTCCAATGAGTTTCATCCCATCTGTACAGATTAATATCATTTTTATTGATATTGTTATCTTTAATCCAATCATTAGATACTTTAAACTTTATTTTTCCGCTTTTAATATAATTTTCTGACTCTATATTATGATTTCCTTTTGAAATCCATATATTAAAATTTCGATAAACTTGATCAGGAGCTTTTCCATCGACTAGTTCACTATGTTGGAGATTACCATTTAACTCTTCAACCAGTATAACAACACCGTCCGAATTTTTATCGGGTGTTAATGTTAACCCTGTTATAACTTCTGTATTCTTCAATTCTTTATAAAACTCTTGACCTGAATTAAAATCTACAGAAAATGATTCGTTTATTAATACATTATTTTGAGGCTCAGGACTTTTAAACTCATCATTAAAAGGGTTTAAAGGATTGCAGATATCAAACGGAACTAAGAAACACAATACAGATACTAATAATCCTATAATAATAACTATACCCACAGAATATGGTATTACATTTTTCTCAAATGCTCCTTTTTTCTTACTGGATTTAGTTGATTTTCTATTTATAAAATTAGGTTCAGCTGATACTGGTGAAAATAAATTAGGCAATCTCTTGTCTAAGTTAGCTCTGATTTGTTCTATATTATAGCCTGATGTTTGGAGTTGATTGACTGAAAGTGTTATCACATTCAACATTTCCTTAAAGTATTCATTTTTAACTTCAGCATCATTTGATTTATTTACCAAATGGTTGACGTTTTTAAGGTTTTCTTTAGTTGAATTTAGATGAGCCTCAATAGTTTTTCCATACAGTTTACCCTGTGATTCTTCTAATAACCTAGATGTTTCGTAAAGTGGTTTAAAACCTGAGAATCTGGAATTTTGAACTATGTATATATTATAATCTTCCGGATTAAATGGTTCTTCATAACCGATAGCTGTTTTACCATAAAATTTTCCCGACTCTACGATAGGCTTTAAAAAATTAAATGATGTCTTAAAGTTATTAGTACCGAAAATAAGTGAGTTTTTGTTAAATACTTTTAAAGAATTCCAATTAAATGATGATAAAATCGCAAGTACATCTTGCGGGTCATCAAATCTATAGCTATTTTTAGATGTTATATCTTTTCTTAAGTACTGATAATATTCATATTTTAAATTCTCCATCAAATCATCGATTTCGTTATGTGTAATTAAACCAAGTTCAATTTCCACGAAACTTTTAAATTTATTAACGAATTTTTGAAATATGTTATCCACGGAATCTGTATAAAATACTGCATAATATTGTTCATAACGTACTACAGGCGATGTTTTAGCTTTAAAATAATAAATCAGTTGAGGTTTTTCTGTTAAATCGATTTCTAATATTATACTTTTGTAAAACAAGTTTGAAATATATTCATTTTTACTCGTTATGTTTTTAGTAGAATCATATCTAAAACCCTCTGAATCAAATATTTCTATGGTATCCATATCTATCCCTTAACTTAATTTATTGAGGAATTTGTCGAATCCTACAAGAATAACTGAATTATTGCTATCCTTCAAAGGCACACGGATTCCATTTTCATCTATACGAGTTTGATAATAAACAGGATGGATTTCTTTGCCACCTGTCTGTTTGATAAGTGAATATATTTGCGAATTATTTTTCAGTATATCATTAACGTATTCTACGAAATCCTCATAATACTCAAGAGGGTCAATACCATTTTCTTGAGTAAATTTTTCAGCAAAGTAATCACACTTTGTAGCTACTAACATAACATCTTTATCTCTATAAGATTCTAGAATTTCAAAATAATCTGAAATATTAAGTTTATCTTTGTTAAAATACCGTTCTATATCAATTAAAAAAATCAAAGTATTAGCTGAATCCACATTAAAAAATATTTTTTGAAAATATCTATCTTTTGTAATTAACTCTGATGTACCTTTAATAGCATCAGGTATTTGCTTTAAATATTCTCCAGGGTAATCTATCGTTTGAAGGCTTATATTAAGCGGGAACAACCTACCGTGAACAAACTGAAAACCTAATGTTTGTGCAGTATTTTCTTCCCTACCTGTTGGTTGGATATTCCAACCATCAGAATATTGATTATCGTAGGAATTTATATCATCCACCAGATTTATTAAATCTTTTGTAGGGTTCATCGGGGTTTCTTCATTAGACGATTGCAAAGCTTCTAGGTAAGCACCGATTATAAACAATGTTTTACCTGACTGTTTAGGACCTAGTACAAAGAACGAATTTTCTGCGTCGTATTTGAAGAATTTTTTAAGAGATATTAAAAAAACACCCGATACAGCAAGGTCTCTGTATATAAAATCTGTCTGGAGTCCAAAATCAGCATTGTTTTCCCAGAAATTAATAAATGTAACAGACGATGCGTTTACATCAAATATAGCTGGATATAAAATATGATATTCTAAAAACGCACCGATAGTAAGGACAGCGAATATGAAATAAAGATATTTCACTACTTCTCTAAACTCTAAAGGTTGAGAGGTACCTAACTTACTCAACCTTCGTTTGCCACCTATAATCAACCCAAAAATTAAGCCACCAAATAGAATAGGGAAATTAGAAATTAAATCCACATTTCCCCAGAATACATTTTGGTCTCCTAATGTAATCAAAGCTATAAACGTAGCAATTAATAATATCCTACCTTGCCAGCTTTTTTTAATATCTAGATTCAACAAAATTAAAAAACCCAAATATAATCCAAAAATTGAGATTGCTACCTGCTCTAAAGTAACACCCAAATATGCGTTTGGAAGACCCCAAAAAATTACATTTGATAAATGACCGGCTAACCAGCCCCGAGCCATCATATCAGCTACAAATATAGCCAACATAAATGTTAATACAAAATAAAAAATGAATTTTTTCTCTTCTTTTCTTCTGTAAACCAGTTTCCTAAGCCCTTGTTTCATATTTTATCCTAAACTCCCCTTCTCATACAGGTTCAAATCTACAGAATTATTTGATGACGGATTAAGAAAATCGATGTAATCTATATAGTTTTGAAGGAGTTCATCGGAAATTTTCTTTTCATCCTGAAGGAAAAATTCAGCATCATTTTTATTCTCGAGATTAAATATTTTATTTCTTCGAACGTAATAACCTTCATCTAACCCAAAGCTGTGATATATGAGAATATCTTGTCCAACTTTTGATTCACAGCGGAAATACGAATCTCTATAACCGCCTGCTTTGACAATTTTTTGTATGTTGTCCAGGAAAATACCAGTTATAAATACCACTATATTAACGTCCCAATCCCCACCAAAACTTTCAACCCATGAAGTATAGGGATTTTCAGCGCTTCTACCACTAACATTCAGGTCAAATGCATTAGAAAATTTGTCGTGGAAATCAAGGTTATTACCAATATTAATCTGATCAATGGCTTGACTGGTTACCATTAATCTGATTTTGATTTTTTCATAACGTCTTCTGTCTTGTATAATTTTGCGACGCTTCAAATTTGTATACTGTTGGCTGCGGGTGTTATTAACAAGTTCTTCAAGGTTAGACTTTAAATGCTGCAATTCAGTTTGGTTATTTAATAATCCACTTTCACTAAGGTTAGAGTTTCCTGTTGCACGGAATACATTTATTGGTTGTATTGTTTTTGTATATGAATAGTAATTTTCTGAAACATTTGGCAGACTGATGATATCAGTTTCTGGTTTTTTATATTTCTCAATATCATCATTAAATCCAATTATTTTTTTAGTGAAAGTTGTCCTCAAATTTTGCAAATTTTTGAATAAACTAATGGTCAAATCATAAATCTCGGTCTTGTAATCCAAATCTTTAAGTTCGTTTTTGATTTCATCTTCCTGCTTTTTAATATGGTTAAACTCGGTTTTTTCCATCTGCAAAGCTTTGTTTAATATAGAACCCAGAGCTTCTGCATCATCACCACTTTTTAGTGAATTAATAAACTCGTCTCTAATATCTCTTGAAGGGTTTTTAAGTAACCGTTCCATTGAATTGTATATGCTTGATTCCAACCATTCTCTGTATTTTATTGCATCGTTGATTATATCCTGACCTGTAAAAATCAACTCTGAATAAAAATTGTCCACGGAAGCACCCAGGGTGAAAATAGCATCGCTGTTTAGCTGTGCCATCAGTTTTTTGTAATTTTTTATGGAGTTTTGCTGTTGTTCTTCATTTAACTTAAATATTGATTTCAATTTGTAGAAAACATTTTCGTTATGTATTAACAGGAAAGCCTTTTTAGCTTGTTTTAATTTTTTCAGTGATTCTTTAATTTTGAAAATGTCTCCTTCGACATCAATATTGAATTCTTTTGATTCTTTGCGGATTTGTTCAAGAATGCTCAGAATTTCCGTTTCAGATATGCTATCAATATCTTGGTCATCTTCAGCGGATATAATGTTATTATTGAATTGTTTTAAATTAGTTACTAAACTTGTTACATCTGTTTCTAAATTTGAATCCTGTATTTTTTGGTATTGTTGGACAGGAGTTTGTATTTTTTGAACGAATTCCCTTACTTTTTGTTGGTTTTCATCATTTTCTTTTTCCTGTAATGATTGAATATAGTCTTCTTTTTCTTTGAATTCCTTTTTTAAACGTTCTTTACGTTCTTTGAAATTATTATAACTCGATTGGAGACGTTGTAGTTGCATTTCCCTGTTAACCTGGTCTCCACTCTTTGTGTAAATTAAATATTCGATAGTATTGCGCAGTTGATTATCATCTATGGCTTTTTCTTTTTCAATTATATTTTTCCTACGGGTAAGGGTCGTAATTTCCTTCTCCAGGATATCTGCAAGTAATTCATCCAGATCATCAACAAATGTTACCTGGTTCTTAGTATCTACTAGACCAACTGAATTACCCATTAAATCAATTTGTTCTAAAAAGCTATCACATTGCTCAGCTGCGTTTTTAATAATATCAGTATAAACTGATAATGATTGGTAATTCAATTTTTTAAACAAGTTAAGATTTAATAACGAGTTTATATTGGAAAAACGCTCCTGTAATTCATTTATATCCTGTTCTTTTAATTGGACCTGGAGTTTATCTGGATGATATTTTTCGATATTTTCCAAATAACGGAATATAGATGAATAAAGGTCGTTTTCAGCTTCAAGTGACTGTTGTTTTTTAATCAGAATCTCACGTATAGCATCTCTTGATTTTCTTATCGCTTCAACATTATAACGAAGAATCTGTGGAACACCAATTATAAATGGTGCATATTTTGGTTGGTTAGTAAACGGATCTTCCATTTTTTCAGTGCTGTAATAAGCCAAAATAGAATAAACAGCTGCTTCATCAAATTCTTTTAAACTTTTTTCAGTTTTTATCCGTTCACCTGTTTTCCCATCATAATTAGTTGGGTCTATAGGGAGCAAGATTAAATTTTTAAAAAGGTTTTTGTTTATGAGATTAAGGTATTCAAGTTCTGATAATGTCGCATATGCATTTGTATTTTCTTTAACACCTTCGACCTGATTTGGTAAAACACCAAACAGTGTGATTTCAGTTGTAGGTTGTTGTCTTTTCAAATGTCTGGCCATATCAATCATTAACCCAGAACCAGTACCACCACCCAAACCTACGACCAGTGCTACTTTGCCATTTTCTGGCAGGTCGACTACATTTGATATATCATCGTCTTCAGCATATGCTTTATAATAAAGAGCTTTCCCCAAACCCCTTTTTCGTATAACACCGGTAGCAAAATCAAGGTTTTCATTAATATATTCGCTTTTAATCCACCATTTATCTCTATCCATCCCTATACCGTCAGTAATAATAGGAACAGAAGTTTCTCCTATTAAATCAACACTACTGTTAAGTTTGACTTTGTCTCCAGTAATTAATTTATACTTAACATCCAAGTAACCAATGTCATAATCAGTATTTCGTAACTCATTTTCTAGTTTTCTTTTTTGTTTGATTATCTGATTAATCCGTGTTTCATCTAAATTTTTCTCACCTTGAGCTGAATCTATGATCGTAACTGTAATATCTTCCGGGACAGGTTGTGGTCTAAGTGCATTTCTAAGTACCCATTCCTGTTCTAACAGGGTAAACGCTATTTCTTTGCCTGCTCCCCCTAACGCAAAAATCCTATCAGGAAATTTCATAAAACCCCTTCTTAATATACCGCAGTGGTATGACTGCTGATAATTGAAGAGTTAAGTATTACTGTTTTATATAACTTGTTAATTTATATATTTATGATGATATGTATTTTACAAAGAATATAATTTTTAAAGTTATCACGTGATTGATAGAAGCTAAAATCAAGAATTAAATGCAGTTGAAAGTTAAAAGTTTAAACTTTTAAGTTAAACCTTCCAATAAAAAGTTGAAAAAAAAATGTAATCGCAACAAAAAATCAAACCATCCTACAGGAAAACCTGCAGGATAAGTTTGTTAATCTAGTTATCTCAAGGGAACAAAGAAACTTTTCTATCAACACCATAAGTTGCAGGTGTACTGAATTCCAAAATCTTGGATGTGCCGGTTTCTGGTGTTAATGTAATTTTTAAGTCTGTCCTTGGTTTTAATTTAAGGTCAGAACTGTTCCAATTTTCACTATAACCATAAGTCAGTGTGTACTCATTATCACTTAAATTGTGACCATCCAACTCGATTGTGTTATTGGATTCAAAGACTGTATAATTACCACTATCCACGGTATCATCACTGGCATTATACAATGTCGTGGATGAATTATCTACACCATAATGGTCTAATTTGTATGTTTGATTGGATGATATGTAAGTTCCATCGATAATTGTTTCGTTATCGGCTTCTCCTACACGGTCTACGTCATCTACATTATCTACATTAGCACTGTTTAATGTAGAAATTGACAATGCTATAAGATCTCCCTTATTCATAACCGGACTATCACTTGAGAACGATTGGTCTTCATCACGTATAGCTTTGGCTGTAAAGTATGATTTTGATTTATTGAAAAGAAAAGCTTCTTTTTCACTATAATTATATTCTAAGGTATTGGTTTTATTCAAGTCACTGACAGTAACTATTAATTGACTAAGGTCCATCCTGTTTCCGCCAGCACTAATACTTGTACGGATTAAAAATTGGTCTACGGTCGGTTCAAGTGTACCACTGGTACTCCCCCGTAAACCTTCAATAGTTCTAACGTTAAGATTTGATGCAACTTGTGATGTGGCTTCTTCTCCTGTAGTCTGTGCTTTTTGCTGTAGATTTCCGGATGTTTGAATCAATACTGCAGCTGCAACAGCCGCTACAAGAATCATTGCAATGAATATGATTAACGTACCTATACCTACCTGAGCATCATCGCTCTTTACGAACAAATTTTTACTTAGTCTGATACACATTCCTCCGTGACACATATAAAAAGATTGTGCATTAAGATTAAAAAATCTTAATTTATTTATATTTACAATAACTGTTTAATGTCACAATTAATATAAAAAGTTTTTACATTAAATATTTATTGTATAAGTATAATTCTAAGTAAAAATACAAAAATAAATATTAATAGTTAGCTTTCTACTTAACGATATTGAATCTAATTATCTAACGTATAATTCGATAATCCAATATCTATAAAATTTTGAATTATGAAATTATAAGCTAAATTACTAACCGATTCCTTAATTGCAATTTATTTGAATTTACCATATTTCATAGAATAGTACCATAAATCTGCATCATCTTCGTCGAGTAAGCCTTACGTGCTTTTTTTCCACCTTGCATTTTGGTACACCTACTTATTAATCGTGGGCCATAGACATTATAAAATAATAAAAAAACATATTAAAAATTATGCGAGTTGATTTAATTTTATATAATTAGACTCTTCTGATTTTAATTTTTGTATAATTTCATCGATATCAAAACCTTCAGTATATAAGTCAAGTATTTTTTCAGTTAAATCGTCCCAATCAATTTCAATTTCTACATCTACTGAAGATACATCCAAATCCTCATCTAAATCTATTGGATTCAAATCGATAGTCTCTTCAATCAATTAACCACCTTTTATTTATTAAATTCTAATACTATATAAGTATATTTATTTATTAAGTAATAATTTATTGATAAAAAATGCGAGTTTATTAGTAAGTACTTTTATTCATTTATATTAAATTATAAAAAATAATTTTTATATTATTAGTTATTTTACATTTGTAGTTTATATGACAGACAAAGATAATTTAGATGGTCCTAATCAAAAAACATCCAACCTTACTTTAAAGAATGCCGACAAGTTGAGCGAATCTGAACTCAAAAAGAAAATCATTGAAAAGTATAAAGAAAATGGTTATACTATTAAGCAATTACCCATATCGAAAAGTAGTGAACTACCGCTGAGCTAAAGACTCAGCGGCTTCAGAAGGAGTTTGCTTTACCGACATGTGTTGCCGAAAAACCTTATCCTTCTTGGATGGTTCACACATCCACTATCGGTTATCTCTATGAGAGAATCACCGACTACTTTTCTTAATATGTTCAAAGCTCCATTAACATCAGCATTGAGCAATTTACCAGTAGAAGACTGGAACAATCCCCTCTTGACTCTTTTACCCATGTATTTTTGATGTTTTTCAATGGGTTCTAATGCAAGTGCATCGGTTTTACTGGTATATGCCTCATCAACTTCTATACAATTGATACCGTAGTACTCACATTTAGACCGAAGTTTCTGTTTGAATTTACCAAAGGGTATAGTTTGAAAAGTCTGGTTATTCTTTTTACCCATGTTGGAGTTCTGTTTTATGTCTTTCAGTTCTCCGATTATGATGTTGCCGATGTTATTATCTATACAGTGTTTAACGATATAGTTAACACTCTGATTCATGAAATCGTTGAGTTTGTTCTTCCTTTTCTCGAACAACCAGTTCAGTTTCTGACCTGATTTAATACCCTGTTTATCATATACAGACTGCAACCCACTTTTGACTTTGTTCCACCAACGGTTATATGATTTCAAACCCCTGCCTTCTATGATGAAAGCAGTCCCATTGGTATCTACACAGGTTGCGAAATTGTTCACTCCTAAATCAATAGATAGATGTTTATTGTAGTCTAAATCGACTTTTTCACCGATATCCCTGTAAACATACTCTATCTCAAACCATTGTCCGTTATACTTTGGGATTATCCTTACTTCTTTTATGTGTTTACCGGTTATGTTTTCAGGTAACTTGAAGTACAGGTATCTAACACCATAGTTTTTGTAAAATTCTCTACCCATAGACAACCTGATGAATCTTTCATCAATTTTAAACATATCTTTTGGAAAGATACATACAAATTTAGAGTCTTTAGGTAAGTATTCAGGCATCTTTACAGGTCGGTTGTAGTTGCCTCTTTTTTTCTCACCCAGAACCCTGAAAAACGATTTCATGTTTCTATCTACTACTTTCATGGTTTGCTGTGCAACCTGTGAAGGCAGCATCTTGTAATTCTCATTTTCTTTTATCAGATGATAAGCGGATTCATGATTGAGATATTTTGAATTGTCAAAATAGTATTGTCTTGTAGTGTACAGAGTAAAATTGTACAGATTTTTAGACAATTTAGTAATCCTTTTCAGGACTTCATACTTCTGTTTATCCGCTTTGATATGGTTTTTCTGGGTGAGATGTATTTTATTATATATTTTATAATTATATTATTTAAATGTTACGTTATGTATTAGACGGTATTCATCCCTTTGTTTCATTTTGACGAAATGAAACTCGCATTAAATCTGCGATTTGATGCGATGCTGAAGACATCAGGGTTTTCTACCTTCCGTTATTATAAAATCACGGGAATTAACCATGGTTCATTAGCAGCTCGGCATCTGCTACTTGAAGGTAATCTTGATACATTAGATTATATTCTAGCATTATCAAAGGATGAACGGTATTCCAAGCTAATAGATGCTTTGAATATGTTAGAAAATAGCAATACAACAACACTTACCGAACTTGCTGCTTATTGGGATAAATACACAGAAAATATCAACTGGTTCTATGAACAAGTAAAAGGACTTGGTATTTCTGAAAGTTTAAATACCGATGAATTGGAAAATTTGCATAAAGATCTAGCAGATATGATTTCCATTCAAAACCGCGTGAATGCTAATAATAGTGCACTTAATGTAATTAGGAAGGCTAATAAAGGCGATTTAATCTACCCTGGAGCCGATTGTATAGAACTTAGAGATGCTATTGAAGCAGCGAAAATAATTCATTCTGTTGACATTCCCGCCAACATGCGACAGAACCTTTTTGTTAAAGATTATAAATCACAAAAAGATTATTTGAGCAAAATGGCAGCTAACATATATTCAGATCTTGGTAAAGTAGATTCAGCATCAAGCGAAGCAAAAGATATTGCACATATTGATTTTGAGGATTTCTTTAAAGGTGATTCTGAAAAATTAGAAATTCAGTATTTAATTGATACAATTGTTCGTGCAGAAAATAACCCTGAAGAACTACAAAATTGGAGTAAATTTATTGACACTGTTGAGAAGGCTAGTGAGGCAGGTATAAGTCCTGTAATAGATACATACCTGTCAGGGGATTTATACTTTGAAAATTTGGATACAACATATGAACAGGTACTTTACCGAAACTTGGCCCACATTGCATATGAAAAATATCCAGAACTTAATCGTTTTAGCGGTCTGAAACAGGAAGAAGCCCGCGAAAGATTCCGTAAAACCGACAGAGAACTTATAGACCTGGAAAGGAAATATTTACGGGCAAAGCTTGCCAAAGCTCCTATTACCCGTAGGAACAGTGAAGGGTTACCTCGTGATAAAACCGAACTTGGGTTAATAAACCATGAACGTAGCAAGAAACGCAAACATATCTCCTTCCGTGATTTGATGAACCGTGCCGGCAAAGCTATACAAGAACTTAAACCCTGTTTCATGATGAGTCCTTTATCAGTTTCGCAATATCTAAAACCAGGTACTTCAGAGTTTGACCTCGTTGTAATTGATGAAGCATCACAGATGAAACCTGAAGACTCGTTGGGCGCATTAGCACGCTCTAAACAGATAGTTGTAGTTGGTGATCCAAAACAATTACCACCTACTTCATTCTTTGAACGCCTTGGTGGGGATGACAATGAAACAGAAGAAAATGATGCAGACACTGTAGAAAGTATACTCGAGATGGCAATGCGTTGCTGGCAACCTTATCGGCGTCTTCTATGGCATTACCGGTCACGTCATGAATCTTTAATCGACTTTTCGAATAAAAAATTCTATAACGATCAACTTATTGTGTTCCCATCTCCGGTAACCAATCATCCTAGTTACGGAGTACATATGGAGTACGTTGGAGGTACCTGTAGAAAAGGAGGAACAAATATAAAAGAAGCTCAACGTGTGGCAGAAGCAGCTGTTGAGTTCATGCAAACAAATCCTGAACAATCTCTTGGTGTAGTTGCAATGAACAAAGTACAAACGGATTTGATAGAAGACGAAGTCAGTCGTTTATTAACAGAAAATACAGCTGCTTACAATTACATCGAACACTGGGATAAGATAAATGGCGGTCTTGAGAGTTTCTTTGTGAAAAATCTTGAAAATGTCCAGGGTGATGAAAGAGATGTAATATTTATATCTACTACCTATGGACCTGATTCTGAAAGTGGAAAAGTGCACCAACGCTTTGGTCCGATCAATTCGAACGTTGGATATCGTCGACTTAATGTACTTTTTACAAGAGCAAAAGAACAGGTACAGCTTTTTACATCAATGAGACCTTCAGATGTTCGGGTTAATGAAGAAAATGTTAATTTTGGTCGGAGAGCACTGCATGACTATTTAGAATACGCAGCTACAGGTAGACTTCAAGGTGGTGATGGAAGTTCTAATGAACCTGAAAATGATTTCGAAAGACACGTTAAGGAACACCTTGAAAAAAGAGGATTCGATGTAGATTGCCAAGTAGGTGTATCTGGATACTTTATAGATTTGGCAGTCAGCCACCCTGCGTTCTCTGACGGATATTTGGCTGGTATAGAATGTGATGGAGCTACATATCATTCAGCAAAGTCTGCTCGAGACCGTGATCGATTACGTCAGGAAATTTTAGAAAATCTTGGATGGGATATATATAGAGTTTGGTCCACTGACTGGTTTGCTAACCCGAAGAAGGAAACTGATAAGCTTGAACAATATATACACAGTCTATTGGAAACTAAAGCACCGGTAACACTGGAAAAAGCAGCATAATTTTTAAAACCAATGGTTCAATCATTGGTATTTAATTTTTAACTTGATTGTTCTTAAAAGTATTACATTGTCTCATTATCTTTTGATTTTGCAAAAACCAGATTTGTTCTCTAAACTTGTTAAATAAGAATACCTTAAATATTAAAATTAAAAATATAGTTATTAAATAATACTGGTGTTGCATATGAGTGAAATAGAGGTGGATCAAGAACTACTTTTAGACCAGACAAACACTCAAATCTTTATCTTTATTGATGAACAAACATATTATCTAGCAAATAAAGCGCATGCTGATTTTTTGGGCCTTGATAAAAATGAGTTTGAAAATGTAAATATTTATAATGTTTTTACTAGAGATGTCGCTGACTATTGTTTCAAAGAAAACGAAAAAATTTTCAAAGAAAACGAAAAAATTCACACCAGGAGATGGTTTAAAAACAGTAATGGAGTTTCCAGGCTACTTTCAATTACAAAAACTCCTAAACTCGATTCATTCAATAATGTTGAATATATAATCTGTTCTGCAGAAGATATAACAGAAAAAAATCAATCAGAAAAACAGAAGAAAAAAAGTGAGGAACTCTTCCGCGAAATAACAGAAAATATGGTGGAGATGATTTGTCTTACTGATAAAAACGGCAATTTCGTATATGCAGGACCTTCTTATAAATCAAATTTAGGGTATGACCCTGAAAACTTAATTGGCAAATCAGTATTCAATTTTGTCCATCCGGACGATTTAGATAGGATAAAAAGCGAGTTTAATAGTTTGTTAGAGACTTTAATCCCCAGAAAATCAGAATATAGATGTCTGCATGCTGATGGACATTACCTCTGGCTTGAAACATATGGTAATTTTATTTACGATGATGTAGGTAACATAAAAAAAATAGTTTTTACTGGCCGTGATATCACTAAGAGGAAAGAACTCGAACAAAAATTGAAAAACTCGTATGAAATCATAAATAATAGCCGTGTTGTTGCATTTTTGTGGAAAAACGATAAAGAAAACGGATGGCCGGTAGAATATGTGTCTAATAATGTAGTTGACATTTTCGGTTATACTGTGGATTATTTTAGTGGTGGTAAATTAAGTTATGCTGATATAATTCATCCTGATGATCTTGAAAGAGTGAGGTCGGAAGTTGAAACGTATAGTGATGATCCTGACCGTTTTAAATTTCAACATAAACCCTACCGCATAATTACCAAAACCGGGGACATAAGGTGGGTTGATGATAGAACTACTATAATAAGGAACGATTTTGGAGAAATCACGCATTATCAGGGTGTTATCCTTGATATCACGGACCGTAAATTAGCAGAAGACAGATTGATGGAAAACGAAAAAATGTTGGATGATACCTTTGAAAGTATACAGGATGGTATCAGCATTATAGACACAGAATTTAATGTATTACGTGCCAATAGTAAAATGGGTGAATGGTACAAGGTAAATACACCTCTTGAAGGAAAAAAGTGTTATCAGGTTTATCATAACAGCAGTAAACCATGTGACCAGTGTCCTACATAGCGTGCTTTTAAAACTGGTAAAACGGAAACAGATGTAGTCCCCGGGTTACAGGAATCTGAGGTCGAATGGCTTGAGATTTACAGTTATCCAATGATCGACAGTTACACCGGAAAAATATCAGCTGTAGTTGAATTTGTACGTGATATTACTGAAAAAGTAAAAACTGAAAAACAACTAAAAAAATACGCAACAAAACTCAAACAAATGAACGAAGAATTAGAACACCGTGTCCAGAAACAGACAGAAGAAATTAAAAACGCTGAGAGATTAAGAGTTTTAGAACTACATCACCGGATAAAGAACAATCTACAGGTTATATCCAGCCTACTTAACCTCCAATCTGAAAAATTCAACGATGATACCGTTAATGAGGCATTTAGAGACACTCAAAATAGAGTGATTTCAATGTCACTCGTTCATCAAAAAATATACCACACAAAAGGCTTGGAAAGTATTAATGTAAGAGATTATATAGAGGACCTTATAGAACACCTGATCAGTTTATATAATGGAGAAAAGACACTAGTCAAAATTGATATACAGGATACTTATTTTGGAATCGATACCATTATTCCACTTGGAATGTTAATTAACGAGTTAGTATCTAATTCTCTGAAATATGCATACCCAGAAGACAAATACGGTGAACTAAACGTTATTTTTTATGAAAGTAATCCGGGGTTATATACACTTATCGTATCAGATAATGGTAAAGGAATACCGGAAGACATTGACCTGGATAATCCCAGTTCTCTTGGGATGCAAATTATAAAAAGCCTGGTAGGTCAGATTGATGGTGATCTGGATGTGGATGGAAATAATGGTACAACATTTATCATTAATTTCAATGGTTAATTTTCAAGAATATCTGGTTTCCTATATCTATTGAACGGGGTTATTATTATAACTTAAAGTCGAAAAATTAACCCAAAACTATCTATAACTTTATTAATTTATGGTTATTGGAAATCAATATCAACAATATGCCTAAACTTTAAGATTGTCTGGAAAATGTAGGTGATACTATTAAACTTAGTGAATATATAGGGTACATTGTTTATGTATTCTTTCTGTTTGTTGTATCTGTAGGTTTAATATATCTTGTTAGAGCATGATATTTTTAGCTGGCTTATATTCCCTCTCTTTATCTGTTTAGTTTTGAATGACGTTACGTAAAATAAAGGAACTACCTAATGTTGAAGCCACCGGCTTATATGGGAGTCATATCTACCGGTGGCTAAGATTGGGGCAAAAGTCGATTCCAACTTTCTGTAATCTATTATAACAGATTACACCATTCCCTCGTTTTTCAATACCTATATTCTTTTTGATTTTTGTGCAATAATACAATTTTTCTGACTCTAAATTCAGGTAATTGATTTTCAAATCCAATTTATTGCTAACATAATCATTTTACTTATAATTAAGTAAAATTCAAAGTTTATAGTTTATATGTTTTAAATAACAATAAGTTAAAATAGTTTATTAAATAGAAAAAATTAATTAGAATGAAATTTTATTTTAGCGCAGAAAAAAGACAAAGGAAATGATGAGCCTCGGAGAGAGGGGATAAATGCGTGTGTATTTCCTTTGTCAATACTGAAATTAACATAGAATTATATAACAGTTATCTTGTTATCATATTCTAAAATAGAAATTTATTAGTTAAAGTAAAAAATTATAAAGGACAATATCAAAATTATCCTGGTTCTACTATTTACCACAAAACTCTATCACTTACCAGATATTCATAAAAGGCGCTTCCTGTTTCTCTATCACCTTTATATTCAATCAATGCACCATCTGGTTGATGGGACATGAAATCGACAAATCCCACTGGTTTTCCAAAAGGTGATACGGGGTCATAATCAAACTCTGCAACCTGTGAAGCAGTTATAGTTACGTTTAAACGTGAATCAGAAGTTGAAAACGTGACTGTTTCAGGTCTTGTTATATTATTAGATCTTGTGTTATCAGGATATCCTGTATCAATCAGGTTTGTTTCGTTGATTTTTATTTCATTCCCTGAATATTCTTCAAGGACTTTACCTGTATGTTTATCCAACAACGTCAGATGTTTGTATGAATAGTTATCGTAACCATCATCTATCCCCCGTACCGCATATGCAATAGTCTGGTAGTTTTTAGTGGTAACTTCAGACCAGCTCCACCCATGCATATTAGTTGTCCATGATAACTCACCATAATTATGATTAATATTGTTACTGGGTATCATGTGGTCCATATATCCGTTAGCCTGAGTGACTCTGTAATCTACACCATCTATGGTTATTTTACCATGAAGGCGCCCGTATGAACGTTCATAGGTAGTGAAATTAAGTGAATTAACAGATTCATCAACGGTTTTATCAACATTTGTCTGGAAATAAAGGTCCATGTCTACTCTATCGGTCTCATAATCAAGATGATAGCCGCTGAGGTGGTTTCCAGTTAAGCTTTTAGAACCATCCGGATAATTATAATTTACGTATGGTGTACCGAATGCTATGTAATTAGTTACATTTTCCCTTGAAACATTGGTATCTATGAAATTAAAATCCGCTTCAGTTTCACCGTCAAAATACAGACCATTAAATGAGAGCATATAGGATTGTGGTTTTTCAGCACCAAGATTAGTTTGCAGGGTTTCATTGATTTCCTGGTGTGCGAGCACGACAAAGAAACTAAAATCTTTCTTTTCGCCATTTTGTCCTACAAGTTTGGTGTCTCCATTAAGGTACCACCATTCTGCCATCATATCAGCATCAAAATCATCTTCAAAATTTCCACCTTCTGTAAAATCCAAGTTTGGGTTATTCTTCCATCCATTGTTCTCAAATGGTTGTGCTGAGATTGTACCTGTAGCTATAATCAAACAAATTATAGCCAGAGCTAAGTAGTATATGCTTTTCAAGTTGTTCCCCCTTAAAGATTTATAATTACAGTTGATAATATTTTATATATACTCTGTAATCTATTATACTGGGTTATAATAACTAATATAAGATAAGCTTTTTGTCAGTTAACGAACCATCTCTTGGCCAAAAACAAGCAACTTTAGAGAGGAGTTACGCTACATCAAAGCGTCTTATTAATTGGATTTTTTGGCCAGATAATAATTTATAATAAAACCGAAAGTAATCACGAATCCAAGTATTTCAAAAATCAATACTTGAGACAACCCTGATGTAAATACATTATCAATAACCTGCATAATATAAACAGAAAAATCCGTTTGAACAACTTCATAATCTGCTTTGAAATTTAAACCCAACAAAGGCCAATATAATGTTTGAGGAATGGTCCACATCTTATCAAGTAAAAGGTGACACATAAATCCCCAACCTATAATGGAAACAAAGTAACTACCTCTCCTTCTGACAAAATAATCTCCTGCTACAATAAACAACACAGCAAAAATTAAGGTATGAGCATAAATCCTGCCATTACCCACTTGTTCTGGAAACAATAAGATCCCAAACCCCTTATCAACCAAATCAGGAAGTATAGCAACAAAAGCTACTAATCGGTAATCTATAGGCTTATCCAACCTTAAAATTTTAGTGACCAAGTAAAAAATAATTATTGTAAATCCAATATGAGCAAAGATAAACATCGCTTATTCAACTTTGATATACTGCCATATAGTTTTTTATCATAGCTGCTACTAAATTAGTAATAATAATGAATCAAACAAGTTTGCAAACAAGTTGAACTACAAACTGTTTTGACTACTTAATACATATCATATACCTTATCAATAGTACTAATATACCTTTTGTACTATTTGATTAACTAAATTTTAGATTTTCATACTTACTTTATTCATCGATTTTTCAGCTTTGCTTAAACATTCCAGTGTGCAATATACAGCTTCGTTAGCTGCATCTTCCATCACTACGAATTTTCCCCCACATATTGGACAGCTTTTCATAATATATTCCATATAATACCCCTCATATCCTGCAGTTGTAACTAATAACGAGTTTGCTCCATTGTTTGTATTATATAATATAATAACAGTTGGCCCTCTCCTCTTTTTACATAATAACCCATTTTGGATATTGATTATTATATTTTTGCACCAACCAAATAACTATTGATGCTTTTAAAGGATTTAAAAGTTTAGGTTTTCTTTTATTTGTTTTTTTACTAAAACCACAAAAATATTATATGTTAATAAAAAATCAAGACAGGGTATATGTAAAATTTTAATAATATTATATTATGTTAATACGGCAAGACCAGGAAAAAAGGAGATAAATTTGTTAAACAAAAGTACCATCCATAACGATATTATAACGATAATAATTTTAGTAATACTCACGATAGTATTTGTCCTAGTTCCACCTTTGAACGAAACACCTATTAGAATAATTCTTGGCCTTCCAATGGTGCTTTTCATACCTGGATATTCTTTGATTGCTGCATTATTCCCCAAAAAAGATGACCTGGATGGTATTGAAAGAATCGCTTTAAGTTTTGGTCTAAGTATTGCAGTGGTCCCACTTATAGGGTTAGGGCTAAATTATACGCCATGGGGTATCAGGTTAATTCCTATTATAGTCTCATTATCAACATTTACAATTTTGATGTGTGTTGCAACCATAATAAGACGTTCATCTTTGGATGAAAACGAAGTTTTTACTGTACCATTCAAATCGTCATTAGAATCAATTAAAACAGAACTATTAACACCTCCTGAAGATTCTACAAGACCAAAACTTGACAAAGCGCTCAGTATAATACTTGTAATTTCTATCATTGCTTCTATTGCTACTCTGGCTTATGTAGTCACCACGCCAAAACAGGGTGAGAAATTTACCGAATTTTATGTACTCGGTCCAAATGGAATGGCAGATGATTATCCTACAGAATTAGAAAAAGGTGAAAAGGGTACCGTTATCATAGGAATTACAAACCATGAATATGAGAAAACAGAGTACACTTTAAAAATGCAGCTTGAAAACAATACATTACCTATAGATAATAACGCCAAAACCATCGCATTAAAACATAACCAGACGTGGGAAGATACTCTGAAATTCACACCCCATAATACCGGTACAAACATGAAACTTGAGTTTTTGTTATATAAAGACAACAATTTTACTGAACCCTATAGAAACCTTCATTTATGGGTTAACGTATCGGAGAATTAATCATGGAACCCAATCAAAACGATGTACAAACAGTAAACTCAAAAAACAAGACATCAGCATACTTTAATTATGGGTTTAAAAACAAAGATGTAGGTTATATCTCAATCCCTATTTTGATGATTGTGTTAGCAGAATCAATGCTTTACATGCAAAAACAATCATTTGCCATAGGTTTACATTTAATCATCTTGATTGGATTAGTATTATCAACTGTTTGGATACAGGAAAAACATATAAACAATATTTTTCAAGCTATGACATTACTACCCATACTAAGGTTGGTAAATCTTTCCATGCCCAGTTTTTTTGAAATGACCATTAATTCCTATGTTTTTATTTATGTCCCATTAATGCTGCCTATATATTTGATTACAACAAATCAAGATTTTACAATCGAACAGATTGGTTTAAAAGCTAGACCATCTTTTATCTATGCACCATTAGCAGTGATTGTAGGGTTAGCAATTGCTGAAGGCGAATATTTTGTCATCTCTGCACCTTATTTAATACCAAATACTTCTTTGATGAATATATTAGAACTTTCCATCGTAATGATATTCTTTGTTGGATTAGTGGAAGAATTGATTTTCAGGTCGATTTTACAAACGAGGCTGGAAAATTCATTTGGATTATTACCCGGGCTTTTAATAACCAGTTTATTATTCGGTATGATGCACTCTATATACGGCAACGTTTATGAAATATTCTTCACCAGTTTGGCAGGTTTGGTAATAGGTTACATGTTCCAGAAGACAAGGAGTTTACCGGTGGTCGCCATAACACACGGTACTGTAAACATATTTTTGTTTGGACTTATTCCACACATGGGTCCAACCTTTGGTTTAATCTAATTATTTTTTTACAAACTTGAAAACAAATGGTTTCTACAAGAACAAGTAGCTAGTTAGTTGAAAATTCTAATATTATTATCATTATGATGATTATATTAATCAAATTATACAAATAATAAACAGTGTTTTTATAAACACGGATTTATAAAAAAACAAAAACTATATAAATTAACAAAGAAGACTGATATAAGGGTTGCAGGATAAGCATTTATCATTTGTCACTATATACCCTGTTAAATCTAGGAAAAACTAGTTAGTAGTTTATCCTGCAATCCTTTCCAAAAATATGAAATATTTTTAAATGATTTTGGAAAAACAGTTATTATCAAGGAATGGTTTTTAGAGGAAAATAGGTGTATAGAACTGATTTAGATTTAATTTTTTAAGGTTCTGGATATATCAAATAATTTCCAGAACCTTAAAAGTTACAATAGCACAAAATGAGACCATAAGTGGCAAAATGCCCATGTTCAACGATAAGTTGATATTTTTATTCCAGTATTTAGATGCGGATAATATTTCTTTTGCGGCTAATAATGATATTAACCCTATAACTGCTAATACTCCATATTCAGGTAACCCTATACCAGAAGTCATGGACATAGCACTAGCAGTAGCAGATGATACCGCGCTTGTTGTTGATACAACGCTTGTAAGCATTATTTTTTCCTCTAGTTAACTCCTTCTTTATAGTTATATTTAGGTCTATTATTATTAAAAGATTTTGATTTTGATTTTTCCTGAATTGTGCTTACCCACTTCTAAAACAGCGAAATACTAAAATTTTTGCCTACTATACAGGTTTTTGTATTGACAACCTGTTGGCAGAACACACCTTAACATTATTACTAAACTGTGTTTCTTAAAGGATAATATAAATCCTTCACTAATTTTTTTATATAATATCAAAAAGGGGGCATGGAATTGCATATAAAACCTAGTAAATTATCATTAGGAATTTTTAGCTTAATTTTTATTGTATTATTGTCATCAGGTCTAGCTGTCGCCCAGAATACTGATAATTACATCATGAACCTTAGCGTTAATGGTAATGATTTCAGATTCGCCAACCATAACGAATCCAAGACCGAGGGTAACTGGATCTCACTGGGTGGAGGAGAACCTGTACAGCTGCCGACTCCAATCAAATTCACTTATCATGGAGTAAATGAAACCAGTTTCTCAACCGATAGTAAAAACGTGGATATTAAACTAAACGTTAAAAATTACACGGATTATGTGATAGAATATCCATTTGAAACCCATCAGATGTATACCAACACAAGCGGTAAAAACAACGTCACATACCAGTTCAATGGTTCAAAATACTTTGCCAACAAAGAATCCAAAGTTGTCCTGATTGAATCAGACATAAATTCACTAATTGACATACTTGACAAGTTCAAACAGGGTCAAATAGACAGTATAAACGACATTTTAAGTTTGGATAAAGTCAACAGTATAGAAACCAAGGATTTGGATGATAACGGAGACACAAATGGTGAATTTGAAAACCTTGATGCAGGAGAATACAGTGTCTTAATCATACTTAATAACGAACCTGTGATACTTTCTGCCACCGCTTTTGATGTGCTGGATTACGATTCAAATGTAAGTACTAATTCCTATATAACTGTAGGTAACAACCTAAAAGTTGATATTGAACTTGAAGATGCACCTGACACGGAATATACTTACATAGCAGGGATAGTTAAAGATAATAAATACAGAGCAGATGTTAGACTAGAAACAAATGGTCATAAAACCGGTACCGACCTGCTTGTAAATAATGAGTATATTATAGATGATTTTGATTTGATCGACATGAGCGTTTCAAATCTAAATAAAAATGATGTCAAAAATAAACTAGTTGATGTCCTGGGTCCTGATGAATTATCAGGAAAAACAATGACTGTGGATTCAAACCAAACTTCATTAAACATAAGTACTGAGGGTTTACCACCAGGAAACTATAAACTTTTGGTTCAAGCATCTAACCAAAACGACCCTATCGTTGCTTTTGAACAAAAAGACATTACTATAAAAAGCGAAGGTATTGGTGCTCCAGCAACAAACCCAATATTGATGATTGGTGTTCTTGGAATTGCAATAGTACTTTTCATGAAAAGAAGGTTTAATTAATCTAACTAATGCAATTCCTCCTTTTTTATATGATTCTTTGTACTCCCTCTGTTTATTCCACCCCTCAGAGACGTCTTTTATAGTACAACCAAGATGTTTTACTATGTAGTTGTAGACCTTGTTCCTGTTTTTATTATTATTATCAAATAATTATTTAACAACGCTTAGTAACATTCCGGAGTCTAAATGAATACATTTGGTGAACTGATATTAAAAATTAAAATGAAGATACCTTTAGAGGCTCTTCTATTCTTTATAGATCATATATGGTTGGTTGCTCTCAATCTTACAGATATTGGAGCTATTGACGTAGGAATTAATTTTATTCTGGATACATATGCATTTATTGTTACATTGGGACTATTAATTCTCTTTTTTTTACCGACTGTATCTATTGTGCATAATATTATTAGATACAGAAAGGATATCATAAGAGTTTTATGCTGCGTCCCTTTGCTAATTGCTGGTATTGTTATAACAATGACTGCAACACTGAGACATACTCACTATATCCTATACGGATCCAATCCAAATACGTTATTCTATACTTTATTAGATCCTATTTATAGATCCGCGGAAATTATTATATATACTGTAATTGAAATTTTAGTTTATATGGGATTTCCGTATATGGATGGAGATTTGCCAGTACTCATCTCATATCTTTTCCTTCTTCCAGTAGGTTTGTTCATATACTTACTACCTTCGATAAATTATGATTTGAGAAAAATCACAACTGAAATGAAACTAATTTCTCTATTTACCTTAATTTGTATTGCTACTCCAATAGTTAAGCAAACAATCAAGTTAAATCGAGTACCAATCGATGAGCTAATAGTTAACTCTTTTTGGATAAAAATTATTCCAGAATTAGAATTACTGGGGTTTTTCCTGTTAAGCCCTCTTCTGGGAATCTTGTATATTAAGCATTATCGTAAGATGACTAGAACACCTACATCCGATATTAAAAATTAGGTCTCTAAATGTACTACATAGGTTAAAAGTTGATCAGAAAAAGTAGTTTATACTCAGAACAAATAATACTTTGATTTAAAAATGGATGAGTAACAATAGATTGTAAACTCGTCACTGATGATAGAACATATCTTGATTAAGTCACTTGCTTGAATCTAACTGATAATTATGTTCTGTTGTTTTTTACTATTATAGTCTTATAATTTGTTTTTCTAGTATCAGTCAAAACAGTTCGACATCATGGACATAATATATTTATTTTAGTAAAATGTCAAGAAATAGATGAAAGTAATTGAGGTGAGGTTTGTTATCCTTACCATCTGGATTACTACAAAGCTTCAAAAGGATGCGATAAATCAGTTTCTGGGATGCAGATCCATCTTTTGCAACTGACATATCTTAAATCGATGCTGCAAGACCTATAGTTGGTGGAATAGATCTATAGTAGGGTAATCCTCATGTTCGAATCTGCCGAGAATATACAACTACTATGCATGGTTTGCGGTATATATCTATAAATGATCCTTGGCCAGTAGATGATGGTGACCAATACTTAGAACTTTGGGGCTCTGTAGAGAACCACATATATGTCAAAAATTAAAAAATTATATTAAGTGATTATATATGAGTCAAATTGATAAAAAAGTTCTTATTTATTTTGTTTTTTCAATTTTTGTATTATTGGCAGTCCTAATAAACTCATCAAGTCATGACATAAGAATTGGAGGTTTGTACATTTCTTTTGAAGAAGGAACAACTGAAAAATATGCAAGATCCGTTATAGATGATTCTAATTTAAGAGAGGACATTAAGTTGGATTATAATATTAATCATTTGCATAATCAATATTATTTAGTAGTAAATCAAGATAAAAAATCAGTTTTATATAATGAATTGATGAAAGCAAATATTTGGATAAGAGATGAAGAAGTAATAAAAAAAGGGGACAACTACCTAATAGTTGTTTCAAAATCAATTGCTAATAACAAAGATTTCCTTGATATTTTGTCTAAACAGGACTTGCAATTGAAAAAGTTTGTTAACTGTTATATTTATTTTAGTAAACAACCAAAAGATTGGGTTGGCTATGATAAAGGTCAAAAGATAAAAAAAGAACTATTAGAAAAAGATAAAATTATTAGAGTAGCTCTTGTTCCTATAGATGGATAAAAATTACAGTACTAGATATTATCAGTTTATGTTTTTATCGATAATATATCAGTACAATCCATGTCATAAAAAGGGTTTCAGTTTGACGGTTTGGACATAAAATGTTTATAATTTTCTGCAGTTAAATGGGTGTATCAATAAATAAATATTGATATCGAGGGGGATAAATAGCATGGGAGAAGATAATAAAGGAATCTACATATTGTTACTGGCTTTGGTAGGTACACTTGCCGTTCTTTCACCTTTCCTGTATGATGCTTATGTGAAAACTACAGATGATTACTATGTATCTGCTCATCTATCTGATATTACACCAAATGATTACACAGGTATCTCTGATGAAGACTTAGATAAACATCCAAAGTTAAAGGAAGCACTTGATAAAACAGACATTGTTGAATTAACAGAGTCCGAGTACAGTAAAATAGATGAACTTCTTGCAAAAGGTGATGATGGTATCACATATATCAAGTACAAGGACGATTACTACGGAATCTGGCTGCAGCACATTGTTCGTTAATCACTATTGAATATTATAATAGCAGAGATATCAAATACAAAGGGGGAGTATTGTGTAGCTTGTCCCATTATTTGACAACTTAATATTAGGTTATGAGTATGGATTGGAATTTTGTACAGATGGTATTTTTAGGCAAAACCCTTTTGAAAGAAACATTTAAATACATCATTAAAGAACCAATACAATAAAGAAATAAAAATTAGATTATTCAATTAGAGGTTCACGGTTGGCTAAACTTGATATTTTTATAAGTGATAATGAATATAATAAAAATAAAGCAATTCATTTAGCAAAAGCTCTGATTTTTATTACTTTAATAATTCTATTTATACCATCAGTTAATGCTGAAGTAACAAATTTGCAAGTTTCTCCTGATAATCCAAACCCCGGTGATAAAATTACTATAAGTGGGGCTGCGGATACAGACAGTGTGGATGCTACAGTTGATTTCACTAAAACCGTTTCAGTATCAAAAGGAGAATATAGCTATACTATAGAGGATGTAGAAATACCAAAAGGTGACAATACATTCAGAGTAGTAGCTAAAGGAGTAAAAGACCTTAAAGTTGATGCAAATGTTTGGTGGGCCCCCAGCCTCAGCTCTGATGCATCTGGTGGTACTGCCAGTGTAGGCACATCATTGGTTCCTTCAGGAACTTATAAAATAACTATTTCCGGAAATGCTCAGGATGGAAAATCTAAAGTAGATCTTACAATTGTAGCTTCCAGAATACTTGAGACCCAAAACAGCAACTTTGATTTTTCCTATGACACCGACCCTATACCAGAAGGAACATTTACATTAAAAGTAGGAGATATTACTAAAATTATAACCCTCGGATCACCAACTTCTGGCGATAATGATACTGATGATAGTAATGACGGCGACGGTGGTGATGACAGCAGTAGCAGTTCCGGAGGAACCGTTGGTGGGGGTACAACACCTGATGATTTAGCAGACAATGTTGAAGTATCAGAAACAGAAAAGAGAAAAATGAGAAGTAATCAATTGGTTAAGAGTGAATTCAACAAGGAATCAAACCCTGTTAAATATATCAATATTACATCAAAGATTACAACACTGGATCTTAGAATTAATGTAGAGGTACTCAAAGATACATCCACTATAGTAGAAAAAGAACCGGACGGAATAGTTTATAAAAACCTTAACATCTGGGTGGGTTATGACGGTTATGCAACAACTGAAAATATAATAAATTCAACTGTGGAATTTAAAGTAGATAATAACTGGATTGAGAACAATAACATTGACCCTGATTCTATTACATTAATTCATTATAATAGAGACCAAAAAAAGTGGATTGAATTAAATACAGAAAAAATAAAGGAAAACGATTTCGATACATACTATATAGCTCATCCTTCTCATTTTTCACCTTTTGCTATAATAGGACATGAATTATCAAAAGGAGAAACTAAATCAGAAAATAACAATAACAATAACAATGAATCAGGACAATCAAAAGTTAATGATACACCTTCTGGTTCAGAAAATTCAAAAGCTGATATCAATGACTCTGAAAACCTGAAATCAAATGGCAGTTCCACAGATACAAATTCCACACCAAACAATAATAAAACCAATGCAAATGATTCAAACATGGTTTTAGATAATAGTTATTTAAGTTTCCTTATTCTTATTGCCGTTATTGGTATACTGGGCGCAGTTTTATTAGTAAAAAGAAGATAAACTTTCTTTACATTTTTTGATACATAATTATAGAAGGTTTAGGTTGTTATATGACAAAAAAAATATAATTAGAAAATATTTTAAATAGGATTTCATATTATATACTACGTATTATGAAATCTTAGAACCAATTATTACAAAACAAAGATGGAACCTCTTCTGTAGTAGGAATAATCCTGATGGTAGCTATTACTGTTATTTTAGCAGCTGTTTTAGGTGAATCTCTATTTGGACTCGGTATAACATCTAAACTTACAGAACCAAAAGACCAACTTGTATTTGATAATACTCAAGTATTATTGGGTGTAGAGTACAGGTCATGGGACGGTTCAGGAGGAACCGAAAACAATGGTGACATAGACCATGTTTATATGGATTATCAGCATGGTCCGGTAATAGATGGCCAGGAAATAGGATCGATAATCCTAAGATGGAGCGGTACAGATGGGAAAGGTGGAGAACTAAGATTTGTAAACCCTAGATATTTTGACGAGGAAACAAAACAAAAATATCATGATGGAGACGTTGGAGAGTTTTGTACTGGCAACCTACAACCAGGTGACAGATTAGTTATAAACATGGTTCATAATAAAGGTCAATCAGGTGGAAAAACCAACCCTGAGGATATAGGAGTCCAGTACGTAGAATCAAACTGGAACCAAGTTGATATTGTTGGAAAAGATCCATTATTCAGGACTAATGGACGATATCCAATAGAATTTGATGGTAATCGCATTATACAAGAAGGCGATAATGTTGAAGTAACAATCCTGGGCCCTGACCATTTTTCTATAATCGCTCAAGTTGATTCTGAAGCATTGAACTATAAAGAAAAAGCTAAGATCGTAGATAATCCAGAATGCTGACACTGCCAGATGCTGTTGGGTCAAAAAGAAAAACACCATTTTATTATATTTTTATTCGGTTTATATTATAATTTCCTAGCTTTAATTAACAGTTTATAGTTTCAAGTTATAATTAGATATTTTCAACTTTATAGACATAGAACATCAAAATATTACAAAAAACCTGTTAAAGAAAATGATAATCCCAATTTATTTTACACTTTAATACATAAATCCCACCTAAAGTTTATAGTTTTAAGTTTAAAGTTTAAACTAATAACAAATATAGAAAAGCTGTACCAAAAACAAATTAAAAATTTATAATTAACTACATTTTAGATTCTTAAATTGATAGAAACGGCTTTGCCTAAAAACCTCTATATTTTTTGTGCAGATTAACTACTTTTTGTGCATTTGCTCTAAGGAATCAGGCTTCCGTTTCAGGTACTATTTGCACAAAAAAATGTCAAATGAATAACCCTGACACATAGCCTTCAAATCTAGTTTTTTAACTGATTATATAAAAAGTAGTTATCAACCTTAATTTTTAGAAATAAATGGATAGAAATAAACGAACTTTTAGATTTAACTCATATAAATTATTACGAAAATATTGACTAAATAGTAATTAATATTAGTTGTTAAATCTAATAATTATAGAGGGAGCCATGAAAACTATTTATAAAATATCGATTTGTATTGTACTATCAATAATCATTATTTTTGGATTTCTATCTTACCATAATATGTATAATCGCAGCCTTATACACCATTATACATATTCTATTAATATCGCAACGGATTCTCCTTTAGACAATGTCACCCTTTATATTCCACTCCCAGTGATGAACGATTCTTCTCCAGTAGGTCAAAATATGGTAGATGAATATAACGATAAGGAATCACGATGGAAATTTGCACTTGTGGATACAAAACATGGTCCTATGATCTCAATGAAAACTGACAATGTTGAACCAAGATTTGGTCTTAAGGGTGGAGGACCCGAGACATATACTGTTCCAATCGTATTCGATACAATGTTATTCGTTGAAAGGATGATAGATACAAAAAACTCCATAGATAATGAACCACTCATGATGCCTAAATATAATCTTAGATATACAGGCAATAACCACTACTACATAAATGGTGATGTTTATGAATATGACAGCAAGATATACGCCTACTATGAAACACCAAATGATGCTAATGTAGGTATCACGGTCAATTTTGATGGGTATAATGAATGGTGGACTGGAGGATCGACATCAAATCATTATCATGAAAATATTTTAATTGATTTGTCAGGACCTCAAAATGGATGGGTAACAATAAATTGTAAACTCGTCACTGGTGATGGAACATATCTTGGTATTTTAAAACACTTGCTTAAAATCTGAATGATAAATACGCTCTGTTGTGTTTTACTATTCTAGTCTTATAATTTGTTTTTCTAGTATCAATCGAAACAGTTCGATATTATGGACATAACATATTTATTGTATCATTATGTCAAGGAATACACGAAAGTAATGGGGGGGGGGTAAGATTTATTATCCTTATCAGATGGATTACTACAAAGCTGCAAAAGGATACGATAAATCGTTTCTGACGATGTAGATCCATCTTTTGCAACTGATGTATCTGAAATCGATACTGTAAGACCTATAGTATAGTTAGCGGAATAGCTCTGTTGTAGGGTAATCCTCATGTTCGAATCTGCCGAGAATATACAACCATGATGCATGGCCTAAGATATCTTTCTATAAAGAATATTGGTCGGTAGGCGAAGGTAATCAATATTTAGAAAATTGGGTCACTACCAATCACGTAACTGATATAATTGTTAAAAATTGATAGGTACAACCTTATTCATTTTTTAGGGGGAGGAGTGTAATGAAAAAGAGCAAATCAAAAATTATTAACATGCTATTATTGATTCTTATACTTTCGATAGCTGTGACAATATACCATATTGACTCAACTTATCTTAAACCAAATGAAATACCAGGGTACTATATTGCATTTGAAGATAATGTCACTGAACAAGAGATAGAATCTATTCTTACAAACTATGATTTGATTATTAATTACACGATAGAGTATGATGAAGGAAGACGTCCTTCATATTATACTTCAGTTGATAAAAATAATTTCACGTCTGTATACTATGGAGATTTATTATCAAGAACTTGGGCCAGCAGGGGCATGGTATCTAAAAATAATGACGATTATATCATCTCAATTCGTAAGCCAATTAACGATGAAGTTCTTGAGACTTTGGAGTCATACAATCTACAATTAAAAAAATTCGTGTGGTGTTATATTGATTATGGAACTGGGAGTCATGTTAACAGGAAAGACAGTATTAAAATAAAAGATAAACTTGAAAAAAATGAGAAAATATTGTTTGTAAGGTTTGATTATATAGTTGGATAAACAATAAGTAAGTTTTAAACTATATGCATATGACCAAGGTCAAGAAATAATGCCTGGATGGCCTGTATGGGATGAAAATCAATTCTAATTTTCAGCATCCTGATATTTTCTTGATATTTAAAAGGACAGGGTTTTAATGTTACAAAAACTGAACAGCAACTTAATATCTACTGTATTACTTGTAATATTACTACTCTTAACTTTATTATATTATTTGGAGGAATTCATACATCCCGGTGCATTATATTCTTTCTTTAGGTATATTAGTCAGTTTATTGGCGGTGTTTGTTATGCTCTTGGTATATTTGTTATAATCGGTATTGTAGGTTTCTTTTTAAGATATTTGGTTAAACGATTCAATTGAATAATTATTAATGGCTATCTTCTTTTGATTAATAGAAAGCAAGTGTATAATTATGTTCAAATCGAGAAATAAATTACTAATTTCTGGAATTACAGTCATCATCTTATTTTTCAGCATATTCGTACATATAGCGATTTTAAACTTTGATATGTGGAGATCAGCTGACGAAAGGAACAGTTGTACTTACGATGTTGAAATAACTGGTCTCTCAGATAAAAATGTTACAGGAAATACGACGATACTTGTACCAATACCTGCAACAAAAAGCGGAGATTTTCTTCCAGCTGCAGAGCAAGAACACCCTGATTTTCTGCAAGAACAGATTTTAAGATACATCCTCTGCACGCCTGAAAGTAAAATATCTGGACCATCTTTTAAAAACGAAACTGTATTACTTGATAAATTATCTTCTGGGGGTTATTGGGATGACTTCATCGCAAAAAAAGATGGCAAAATAATGATGGGTTTTAAAACTGATAATTCCCAGCTCCATGACATACATTTTGATAGATCCATAGTCGTCAATCATACCGACATATTTAATCCCATATACAATGGCAGCCTTATACTATATCCCTATGAAAACCTGCCTAAAATATCGATGAAACCATATGGGAATAGGAAAATTTATGCTCAATATCCTACTTATGAAAGCTGTGTTTATTTAAGTGACAATCTTAACAAAACAACTGTAGATATAGAAATCAGCATCACATGTTATAATGATCGTACCAATAGGCCTGATGAATATCAGGGTTACTATGAATGTTATGTAGAGAACAAGCACAGAACAAACCTCATAAACAGCACCGGAAGAATACCTGTTAACGTTACTCTTGAACAAACGATTGATCCACAGCCCCTTAAGCAATGAAAAATCAGTTGGTACTTAAAATTTAACAAATTGTTCATGGTCATCGATTTTTCAACAACCTGGTTTTTGCAAATGAATTGTTCGACGTCATGGATATAAAAATTTTATATGATGTCCTTGTTAGATAGGCATGTGAACATCAAATAAGGATGTTCAACAAAAGCCAAATTAAAGGGGGAAAATATGAAAGCGAAGTCGAGTACATTGTTAATGGTAATGGTACTGATAAGTATGGCATTTGTATCAGCTGTAATTGGACAAAACAATATATCCAATAAAACACAATATTCTGACAAAACGGACAACATTAGTTTAGAAAAAGCTGGATCAGCCGCTTTATTTCGCCTTTGGTAATTTGGAATAATCAATGGTGACATGGGTTAATCTTCAACTACTTTTGTTTTTATTACATGTTTTTAAAGAATTACGTAGTTCGAAAATGTGGTGGGAGGTTGAAAAACATGGAAATGAAACATCTTGCTTACTTTGTTTTATTTTTTGTATTAATTTCACCTGGTTCTGTAACAGCTGATACAATTATAGTAGATGACAAAACAGGAAATAACTATACTTCCATAAAAAAAGCTGTCAATGATGCTAATTCAGGGGATAACATTGTTGTTTATCCTGGTAAATATGTAGAAAATATAGTTATTGATAAAGAGGTATCCATAGAATCTAAATCCAAGAACCCAGAAAATACAGTAATTCAATCCAAAACACCAGAAAAAAATGTTATTCAGGTTAATTCTAACAAAGTGAATATAAGTGGATTTAAGATAATGGGTGCTAAAAACACGAACCAATCAGGAGTATATCTTGATAGAGTAGAAAAATGTAATATCAGTAACAGTATTTTTTCAAAAAACTTCAATGGTGTATCTTTTATCAAATCAGAATGGAATACCTTAGTCAATAATACTGTGAAATCCAACAAAAACCATGGTATTTATTTGAAAAAATCAAAAAATAATAGAGTAATAAACAATATTGTAGGTTCAAATAGCAGATACGGTATTTTTTTACAAAGGTCTATAAACAACAATATAATTACCAATCATATTCAAAATCATAGTAATAATGGAATACTGGTAGACCACTCAAACAACAATTTCCTAGGAGATAACAAATTTTTTGGTAATGAATATGGTATTTACATTCATTCTTCGCAATCCAATAAATTAAAAGTTAATAATATCTCAAACAATAAAATTGGTATCCAAGGAGGTCTTTCAAACAAAAATGAATTAATTAATAATAGTATATTGAAAAACAAAGTTGGAATCTTTTTGTACAAGTGTAATGGCAATGATATAATTGCCAATATTATAAATGAAAATATCCATAAAGGAATTCTTCTTCAATATTCTGTTGATAACAAAATAAGTAATAATACTCTAAATTCCAATGGTTTAGGAATAATCATGGAGGATTTTAGCAATAATAATACAGTACATTATAACAGTCTATCTAAAAATAGGGATAATATCAGAGCAAATTATTCTATAAACCAGATTAAAAACAATTACATGAATAATAACAGTAGCCAAAATCTTAATAGTGATAGCCATGAAATTCCTTTTATCAATTCCACATTTTTATTAATCTTGATTGGCACTGCATTTGTCTTTTCAAAAAATAAAAGAGGCAACAAACGGAAATGATTATAGGATATGATTATAAATCAGAAACTTTTCAGAAAGGAATATTTTTGTTCAGGTATAGTAAGGAATATGGATACCGTCTAAATCGATTATTCATGGTTTTGCCTAAATCAAAAAACAATTTTTATAAAATTTAACTTGAAAATTTGCTAAAAACTTAACTTTTTGATTGTTTTACATTTAGTCATACTTTTGAAAAAATTGTTAATTTCATAATCAAAGCCTGTCAAAGTAGTTTTTAGCTGGCCTTTTCTAATAGGTTAATCAGGCATTTTGAAATTTTTGAAAGTAAACTGATTGGACTTTTTGTGCAACTCGTTAACTTTTTGTGTGGAGGAACTTTTTAGGCAAAGCCGATAGAAACGAAAAATATTATTATAAAGAGCAAGATAACTATTAGTAAGTAAATATATTTAAAAATTAAACTCCTTAATAAATTGTAATTTGTTTATAGGATTTACAGTTAAATAATATTTAAAAAAGGGTGGATTTAATGAAGAAATCATGGATTTTTTTAACAACTATAATACTTATAATAACGTTCACAAGCGTAGCAAATGCTGCAGAGATGAACGATGAATACATAATGAATGCCACTTTGAAAGACAACTCGTTTTTATTTGCTAACCATAACGAATCCAGAACCGAGGGTAACTGGATCTCACTGGGTGGAGGAGAACCTGTACAGCTGCCAACTCCAATCAAATTCACTTATCATGGAGTAAATGAAACCAGTTTCTCAACTGATAGTAAAAACGTGGATATTAAACTAAACGTTAAAAATTACACGGATTATGTAATAGAATATCCATTTGAAACCCATCAGATGTATACCAACACAAGCGGTAAAAACAATGTCACATACCAGTTCAATGGTTCAAAATACTTTGCCAACAAAGAAACCCAGGTTGTCCTGATTGAATCGGATATTGGTTCTTTAACTGACATACTTGACAAGTTCAGACAGGGTCAAATAGACAGTATAAACGACATAACAAGTTTGGATAAAGTCAACAGTTTAGAAACCAAAGATTTGGATGATAACGGAGACACAAATGGTGAATTTGGAAACCTTGATGCAGGAGAATACAGTGTCTTAATCATACTTAGAAATGAACCTGTAATACTTTCTGCCACCGCTTTTGATGTGCTGGATTATGAATCATCAGTAAATGAAAACATCTATGAAGGTAAATGTGACGTTAATATAGGGTTAATAGATGCTCCTGACTCTGTAAATTATACTTATGCAGCTGCACTCATAAAACAGAGTGAATACAAAACCGTTGTATCGATGAACTTCAATGGTTCAAAAAGTGGACTTAATCTGTCTGTTAACAATGAACCAGTTGTTGATAAGTTCAATTTACTCGGTTTAAACATATCAAACCTAAACAGGACCGATATCAAAAACCGTGTAACTGATTTTATAGATGAGGGGAAACTATCTGCACAACTAAAATCTATCCAATCAAATAATACAACAATAAGTTTAGATACAAACGATTTAGAATCTGGAAAATACGTATTATTCTCAGGTGCAGTTAAAGACAATAATATTGTCGCATTTAACCAGTCATTTATATCATTAGGCCAAAAATTCAAGATTTCAGTAGATGATGCTACAAAATCTGTTGAACAGAATCAAGATGCTATCTATGACTTGAAAATCAAAAACATTGGCCTTAAGAAAGAAACTATTAACCTCACAAAAACCAAGGTTCGTGGAGTAAATGCTGAATTCAATGAATCACAAATCTCTGTGATGCCCGATGAAACAAAAATAATAAAACTAAAGGTTAGTAGTTCCCAAATTGGCAAAAATTACCCTGTAATAGTTAAAGCTTCAGCGGTTGGTTCTGAAAAAAGACAAGTGATAGCTACCAGAACAACTGTAATTGATGCTCTTGATGTAGATGTAGATTCGACCACAAAAACTACAGCCACTAATACAAACGCAACATACACATTTACTGTAACTAATACCGGAAATCAAGAACACACGTTTAATATCAGTAGTACTAATCCTTCTGACATCGGTATTCTGAAAAATGATAGTATAACACTTAAAGGAGGACAATCTGATACTGTAGAATATGTAGTTAATAGTTCAAGTAAAGGTGTATATGTTTCAGATATTACAGTTAATGAGTCCACAAACCATAACATAACTGAAACTTTGTTTGTTATTACAAATGTAAAAGACAAAACAGAAACTATATACGGATTTTCGTTAAGTACAGATGTTAAAACAAAACCACCTGTAGATGTCAACAAAAATGCCACATATAACATCACCATCACAAATACAGGTAACCAAAAGGATACTTACGATTTAACAGTTATAAGTCCGAGGACAAATAATACGAGTTTGAATAATTCAAAACCGGTCAACTTGAACCCGGGAGAAAAAACATTCAGGAAATTGAATGTTTCAGCACCAGTATCCGGTGATTATAATGTTAAAGTTGTAGGGGTATCCCAGAACTCTTCCAAGATGGATAAAGTTAATACTTTAACTAAGGTCAAAGATTATGGTGTGATTTTAACTGCTGACTCGTATTCAGCTACAGCAAACCCTGGGAACACTGTAAATTACACTGTTAATGTTAAAAACACAGGTAATGTAGAAGATGATTTCAAATTAACAAATAAAACAAACATCGATTCCATTGAAATGCCGTCTGTAATCAAAAATGTGAAACCAGGAAAAACCGAATCATTTGATGTTGCAATTTCAAACCCTGACAGTGGAAACTATAATGCAAATATAACCGCGATTTCTAAAAGCTACGTTGATATTAGCAATTCAGTAAACCTCTCTTTGAATGTAAGTGATAAACCTGACCATAGTGTTTCAGTCACTGCGAATCCAATTTCAGAAGTAACCGAGAACAATGAAAATGTCACCTATATTTTGAATATCAAAAATACGGGTAACATAAAAGATACTTATGAAATATCATCTGAACTTACTGATGCAAATATAGTTGATAATAAAACTACCTTATATCCAGGTGAATCCACAAGCATTACAGTAAATGTCAGTGGATTTAATGATAGCAATATTTACAGTATCCCTGTAAAAGTTAAATCAAGTGATTCCGGTGTTGAAAAACAGATAACACTCTATGCAGAAGTTATTAGTGCTGTAGATATAACAGCAACACCTGGCACACAAACAACTAAAGGTCATAATGCATCAAGTTATACAATCAAGGTCACTAATACTGGTGTACATACCCATACTTATGATTTAAAAGTTGCAGATAATTCATCAAATACCACTGCAAACCTAGCAATCAACAGCATTCCAGATTTAAATCCTGGTGAATCAACAACTGTGGACTTTACCTTCAACAACACACAGGATACCGATAGAAGAATTGAAGCTGTTATAAAAGCAGAAGTTCAGAATAACCCTGAAAAATCCGCTACTACAAGCGTTAGTACACTTTATTTGGAACAACAAAACGTATATGGCGTTTCTATAGATGCTGAAACAAAACAACAGAATGTTGGTAAAGATAAAAACGCGACATATTTCCTTGAATTGAAGAATCTCGGGAATACTAACAATTCTTTCAATCTGGAAATCGTTGAAGGTAAAGAAAAATACACTACATTCAAGAAAAAATCTGTTGATTTAAATGCAAGTGGTACAAACAATGATACAGAAATTATAAAACTTACACATTACCCAGAAGGTGTCGGTGAACATACAGTGAAAATAAACGCCAATTCAAGTAACTCAAATGATACTGTTGAAGACACTGTTGAGTTAACTACAAGAATTGTTGCACCTCCAATAAACAGCGAAATTATAAAAAGTGTTGTTGATGGACAATCCGCTGTGAAAAATTCAACTATAGACCCTTCAACTGTGAAGAATTCGTTAATTAACAATACAAATATAACCGATTCTACAGTTAAAAATTCAAAATTGGTAGGCAGCACGATTATAGACTCCAATTTGAACAACATTGAATTCAGAAATGGACACATAGAAAACAACAAGATTTACAACGGTACACTGGTCGTAGATGGTACTGAATTTGTAGTTAAAAATTCACAAGACCCTATCCATCTATCCAATATTATAATAGGTGTAGACAATTTTGATAGCAGTCTTAGTGGAATAGTAGGTGAAAATACAGAAATTGCAGCTGAAAATTCCAATGTGAGATTAACAATCGGCAGTGATAGAAACTATGTTGGCGGTACTCTTAGTGTACAGAGATCCAACATAGCTTCAAATGGTACCAGTAAACTATCAGATAATGTCGGCGGTTACGTAACTATTGAAGAAAGTGACAGTATCAATGAGTCATACGTTAAACTGAACTTCAGTTACAATCAAAATGATGTAGTAAATGTAGATGAAAATGATCTGTATATTTACTGGTATAATGAAAATAAAGATAAATGGGTACCATTAAAAAGTGCAGGTAATCCAGACTTCTGTAAAAGTGTTAACAGAAACATAGAAGAAAATTACGTCACAGCAACCGTAACTCATCTCTCGACATACTCTATAGGTCCTGTAGAAGAAACCGAGACTAAGCAACCAGATGGCCCCAGCGGTGATAGTGATGATGGTGTAAGTGGTGGTAGTTCAGGTTCAAGTTCAGGTTCAGGTGAACCTTATGAAAACATTGCTGACAAATCCGTCAAGATGAAATATCTTAATAAAAATGACCCTGTGAAATATGAATTTGAGGAGAAAAGTAATCCAATAAAATCAGTAGAATACACACCGCTTATCAACGCTGGTTATGTAGACGTTGTTGTAGAGATGTTAAAAGACACATCTACATTCGTTGACAACGAACCCAAAGGTAATGTTTACAAAAACCTGAATATCTTTATAGGTAAAGGTAAATGGGCAGAGAAAGGTAACTTGGAAAACCTAACAATATCATTTAGTGTGAACAAATCCTGGATTGACAGAAATAATGTCAATGCAGATGATGTGATATTATCAAGTTATGATGAGAGCTGGAACAAATTATCTACAACCAAGATAAGCGAAGACTCAAATAAAGTCTATTACAGAGCTAATATTCCAGAGTATTCACCATTTATGGCTATAAATACTGATAAACAAAGCGAAAGCGATAAAAGCACTAAAAGTAGTAAAAGTACTGACAATATAGATGATACCAATGAAAAAAGTGAAAGCGGACCTGGACAATCTGAAGGTATACCCGGGTTCAAAGCAACTTTCACATTAGTTGGTATGGTTACTATTGCCTATTTAATAAGAAGAATTAAATAAATTATTAGAGTAAAATAACCACTTTTTAGTGGTTATAACTTTTTTTATTTTCAAAAAACTGGAAAACTTTCTCAAAATAATAAGATTTATATAGCTTTAACCATTAATATAAAATTGGAGTCTTAATATTTTTAGATTCCATTAGGAGAATGTTAAGGTTACCTTCTATTAACCTATCTACTCTTTAGAATGTTTTCCAACATTCTCCTCATTTAAACACGAACAAAAAATTGTTAATGTATTAAAAATACAAAAACAATTAGGAAACCATAAACACTTGTTAAATAGATTTGTAAAACCAGATTATAGGAAAGAGGAGGAGTCCTGTATTAAAAATAAAATTAGTAGCATGATAAATGACAATAACGATGCAGTATCACCAGTTATAGGTGTTATCTTAATGGTTGCAATTACTGTTATCCTTGCAGCTGTTATCGGATCATATGCTTTTGGTCTAGGTTCACCAGAACAAGCACCACAGGCAAGCATAAGTGGAAGTGCAGATACTGAAAATTCAACACAGATTATAAAATTAGAACATCAAGGCGGAGAATCAGTATTATTTGAAGATACTGCAACTAAATTGACAGTAAACGGTAAAAACGCTGGGTTTAATCTAAGTAGTACTGAAAATAAAAGGTTTGAAACTGGTGACGTGTTGTACATCGTTAACGTTACAGACGGTGATTACAACGTAACAAATTATGTCAATAATAGTGTAAGCCATTTGAATTCGACTGGAGAAACTACTACAAGCGTTAAAATTGTAGATGGTACAAGTCAGCAGTTGATAGCAAATATGAACATAAGGCTACCTAACTGATATTTTATACATATTTTATTTTTTTTTGACGAGAACTGGCCTTTTATATTCATATGATGAGACCACAAATGAAATAAAAATATTTAAGTAAAAAATCATTATTAACTGTTAATATTATCTAAAAGATAGGTCATAAGGAGCTGTATATTCAGTTCAAAAAAGGAATATAATAGCAAAAAATAAATTTGGCTAATTAAAAAATCTTATCTCAGGTATATATTAGTTTTGTGGGGGCGATTTTATCAAATTTCGATGAAGAGTTTAACAAAACTGGTAAAATTTATACCTTTAGTTGTTAAAAATATAAATTAAAATGGGGAGACCTTAATGGTAGATCAAAGTATATTAATTGTTGAAGACGACAAATGTAATAGAGACTTAATTAGTGATATACTGGATTTGGAAGGGTATTATATAGATACTGCTATTGATGGGGAAGAAGCACTCAGAAAAACTAAAAACAAAAAATATGAATTGATAATTCTTGATATAAAACTACCAAAATTAAATGGATGTGACTTACTATCCGAATTCAGAAAATGTCCTGAAACTAAAAATACACCTATTATAGTTCTGACTGCTCATGCTATGAGAGGAGATAAAGAAAAATTTGAGAGTTTGGGATGTGATGAATACCTTTCTAAACCAATAGACGTTACAAAATTTACAAAAGTAGTAAATAATTATGTTAAAGCATAAACTTTTGAGCATACTATTGGAAACTACTTAAAAATCAAATATATTAAAAATAATTATGTGTTTATTAATCAAAGTTTAAAGTTTAAAGTATAACCTAATACGCTTTCAGAGAACTTTGGCCAAAAATTATGATAGGTTTTTAAGAATAGATTCTTTGGTCAAAGCCTTACAAAAAAATAAAATCATTAAACCAGTAAAGCAGGATTCACCTTCCAAAAGATAGAAGTAGTTGACTCCTGGAATAGAAATTTTCTATCACCTTAGAAGTAATGTGTATACTTGGAGGAACCTCCCCGAGAATAAGAAGTTTAAACTTTATACTTTTAAGTAAATAATATTAAGTATCAAGTTAAAAGTATATATTATTAACATGAAATGTTTATTTTTACTTGTTTATAAGTAAAAAATATCAAATTTTCTATACTAGCCATAACAAACAACTTAAAAAGTAAAACTTTAAACTTAACACTTTTTTCCAAAATTAAATATAAAGTTAAAACTATATAGTATTACAATGTTTTACTTACTTATAAGTAAAATATACGGATTTGGTTAGTAAATCATCATAATAAAAAAAAATATTAAGTCATCAACAAAAAAATAATAATTTAAAAAGTTACCTATGTGTTTCAATGTCAATTCGTTACAAACACTATAAGAATAAAGGGATTTATACCGATACACCCACCATTAAGCAACAAAAAATATCCAAAAAAACATAGCCAAAATTGAATTAAAAGGAAATAAACAATGGCCAAAAAAAATAATTGGAGATGGGAATCCGCTGTAACTGATATCGTAATTATAGATACTGATACAAAAATCCCAAATAAAATCCTTCAAACCCATGGAAACAAAACAGGACTACATGGTAGAACTCATATTGTTAATGTTAACAAAAAAGAGTATACCTATTACTATCCCGGCATACTGGACCTAATTTTAAATATCGACCTCGGAAACGGAATATACCTTATACCCGAAAAATATGCTGAATTTTTTGAAAAATGGTTACATGAACAGCGATTGCGTACCATTAGAACTGAATACATACCGAAAGGGTTGGATTTAAACAAGAATTACCTGGAACAATTAAAGGAAGATGCATTATTTGATTTCATGAAAGATTCAGGGTTTAAAAATGTAAACAACCTCAGATGGTTCCCGGAATATGATGAAGCTGCACTAGATTTGTTGAACAAGAACAACAAAAATACCGTTGAGACCGCATTATCAAAATTATGGAAAATAGATTGGACTAAAAACAAAAAGATTACAGAAGAGATGATATTAAAATACGGTATAAATATCGATACAAAATACATCGAAACTTCTGCCTGCCCTGCAGCTGAACTTAACATTAGATATTTAGAAAATCGATACTGAATGAACCTATATTAGTTATTACTTTTTTCATGTATTACGACTATGTTTAACAAACTTAAAATATAGTAAAAAATATAGGCAAATTGTAAACACAGGGTGTCGACATAATACCTTTAGGAAATAATCTAAAACAAAGGATGAAAAATATGGCAAATTGGGGAAATTACGAAAATAAAAACGTGACTGATGCTACTAGAAAATTGAGTAAAGAATTTACTTTTTTCACAGGACAAGAAATAGATGTTGGAGAATGTATGAGGGTTTGGCGTAATGAAAATCCAGACAACACTCGAGGAATGTACGCAGATGTAGCCCGAGAATTGGATAGAACCAAAGAAAGGCAGACTGTTCAAAATGGAGAGTATGTAAATTATATGGACACGAACCGCGGTCATGTAAAAGTAATACATAAAAGAATCAAAGAAAAAACTAAAAAATCCATTGGAACTATAATGTTAGCCATCAAAATGGGATTAATTAGTGAAAAAGACATGGAAGAAATTGTAGCAAATATCATGGATAATTTTGATTATTATTACCAAATGACAGAAGAAGCTATTTTTTATACTGATGAAGAAGAAATTGAAAATTTTGTATTAAACGTTTTGAAAAATGAGAATTTATACTCAAGTTTATCGTCTAATGAACCAGCTAACGACTAAATACGTTGGTTTCCTTTGACCCCTATACCCCTTTCTCATGAACAAATTCAAAATTTAATATCATTTTTGATATACAGCCACACACTAAATCAGACATTTTTACATATTTTGTCTAATTTAGAGTTATTTTTATTTCTGGAAGATCTACAAATTCAGGATTATATCTATTATTATGTTAGACAATAGAAAAACTATATAAGACATTTTAACACAAACGGTACATTCAGCTTTTAATACACTGTTTTTATTTGGCTTAGTAGCCACATATAGTTTCCTTGATAGTGTTTTCTTATGAATACTTATAAAAAATATTGGCCAGGATTAATGGAGAAAGTAGAATTGTATAAAAATATATAATTCTACCTTTTTACAAGATAGGAAAAAAAACATGGTATGTATTCTGATGTTGCTCGAGAATTGGATAGAACTAAAAATAGACAAAAAACCAGCAACGGTGATATAGTAGAATATGAAGATTCAAACCGTGGACACATCTGGACTATTGAAAAAAGAATCAATAGCAAAACTAAAAAATCTATAGGTACCTTAGCATTAGTTATCAAAATGGGACTAATTAATGAAGAGGATTTGAAAGATATTATATCCGATACATTAAGAGAATTTGACTATTATTATAAATTGACCGAAAATGCTGTTTTTAAACTCGATGAAGATGAAGTTGAAGCTCTTGTCATGAGCATAATTTCCGGTAACGAAGAAAAAATTGATAGTTTATTCCAAGAATGATTACTCGATTTTTAAAAAATAATGGTGAACGAATAATTAAAATATATTTAAAAAGAACATAAATCAGGAAATATGAGTTACGAAGATAAAGTTATAAATGCAATAGATGATGGTTACAAGGAACACCTTGACAAAATCGTAAAGGTTGAAAGAGATTTACCAGATGTACCAATACCATTTTGGGAATATCAGGATGTGAGGATAAAACCGCATGAACTGAAAAAACTATTCCTTGAATACGAAGTTATAGAGATGTTAATATGTATATTAGAACAATAGAAAAATACTCTTAATTTGTAGCAAATTTGGTTTTGTAGAAATGTTTCATATTCAAATATCTATTAATAATATATTTAGATGTGTTTTCGAAGATTGATTATGCTTCTTAAATCTTGCTTATTAGTGCTGATTTCAATAGGGTTTCTAAAAAGCCTGCTTTTTTCCAAGAAAAACCATATATATACTTGATTTCGTGTCGAGATTAAATTAAGGTTATGAAAAATTTTCACAAGAACCATAATCTACACTTTATTTCCGGAGGAACTTCGAATAATCTTTATTTTTTAGCAAAACGAAATGTTCCATTAATGGGTATGAAATATCCAGGTTAGGTAGAACATTCCTAGAAACTCTTAACCTGGTGAATTGGTTAGAAAAAAGAGGGGTACAAGTCATATCTCTATCTCCTGGTGAATCCTGGAGTACAGTACAGGATAAGTCATTTAGACAATTCTTAATCTCTATTTTTTCATGGGTCGCAGAAAATGAGAGAAACGTATTAAGAGAAAGGGTAAAAGTAGGTATACAGGAAGCTAAACAGAATGGTAAACAGATAGGCAGACCGACCAAAGAACCAGATAAAAAAACTGTGATGAAATACAGAAAAAAAGGTCTTACTTGGGCTGAAATTAGTAGAATTATGCAGATACCCACATCTACTATGTATAAATATAAAGAAAAATGGGAACAGGAAGATAGACTTAACAGAGTTAAAAATGCAGGAGATGATGAAAATGAAATTAGCTGAACTAGTAGAACCAAAGGCAAATATTGCATAAAACTTGCTTATGGTTTTTTGTTCTTTTTTTTCTGGCTATTTCTAAAAAGTATTATTATAAATAGCATATTCTATTAATGCGTACTATTTACATTAGGAATAAATGTAGATAAGTAATTCTGGTTATATTTATTTCATTTTGGGTTTTGGCCATTAAATCCTTGTTTTTGTTTAAACATAGCAATTTTTTAATATCTGTAGTTATATTTTCAGATGAATTTACATGGTCATATTGGATATACAAACAATCATTGCGAAAATATAGGTAGAAATATTCATTTTCAGATTCATTCCATCTCTTAAGCCACTGATGACCTACAGTACTTGAAATTCCCACTCGTTTAAAAGAGACTACTAATACTGTTACCTTCATAGCGATACTTGATGAAATATAATCTTTTCATTACCCTTGATTACTTCTATGTTTTATAAGGTCTAAAAGATCATTGTAAGTGATATGATTTTGAACGGGAATTTGTTCTAATTTTGTCATAATATGATTTATTGCTGTTATAATTCATATATACTGAGCTCAACTAGGAAAATAATTTAAAATTGATAGGGTTTTTAAAGTTGTTATTCAAAAAAACTTTAATAAGACCTTTGATAACGGGTATGTTATTCGTTTTTCATTTTATTGCCGGGTATTTTCACACGATTAGTTTATCATGCTGCTATCTCCGGCACAAATAATCTTAGAAAAGAGGTGGCAAAAGAATGGGTGATGTTGAAGCTCTGAAAAAACAGGAGCAAAGGAAAAGAATAAACAGTGGATATATGTGGGCTCTTATATGTGCAGTTTTCTGGGGATTGTGGTATATTCCGGGAGAGATTATATGGAATATCAATCCTTTCAATGAAATGCTTTCTGAAGTTTCACATATGATGAGCAGTAGTGGTTCGATGGTTGTAGTTGCTGCAGAAGTATCGGCTTTAAATGCATTGTTTGCAGTACTATCGCTTATTATCTGGAATGGTTGTCTGCTGAGATTGAATGAACTCGGAAGAACCATTAAAAACTTTAACTTATGTTCCAAATGGCTTCTGGCAGGATCTGTTTTGGGAGGACCTGTTGCAATTTTTGGCTCATTTATGGCAATGGCATTTATTGGAAGTGCTTTTGCAGCAGTCGCAAGTCTTCTATATCCTGTTGTCGGCTCTGTAGCAGCATTTTTATGGTACGGTGAAAAAATAACCAGACGTGCCAGTATTGGTATATTCATAATCATAGTGGGAAGTATATCCATATTTGGAGGTAAATTTATACACGACATTCATAGTGCTGGAGGACTACAATGGCTTGGATATCTGGGAGGTTTAATGGCTGCATCTGGATGGGGACTTGAAGGTGCTATTGCAGGGATAGGACTGGAGTTTTCAGAATCTGACACCGGTCTAACTGCAAGATTTATATTTGAATTGCTGTTTTGGTGGCTCATCATTATACCAATATTTGCAATAGCAGGATTCCCGATGTATGAATATGCAACAGCAGTATTCCAACCGGTTCCATTGATGGTTCTGGCATTTACAGGACTTGCATCAGGTTTTTGTTATGTCACATGGTACAAATCTTTTCCACTTATCGGTGTTGGACGCGGACAGGGTGTGGCGAACTTGTACGGTTTGATATCTATAATATTATTGTTACTGTTTGTGGGTTCAACACCAGGATGGACGGTATTTATCGGAGGATTGTTATGTGTTGCAGGTGCTGTTGTGATGTTTACAGAGGAGCCCCTTGAAATCGAAACACTAAGAAACCAAAACACAGAAGGTTTAAAAATGGAGGATGACTTTTAAACCTTCTTTTTACTTTATTTATGTCGATAACTCAAGGTTTTTTGTTTATATTTATCCGCGATAAACACATCTATCCAACCTTATGCAAAACTGATATTAGCTGTTAATTGTTTAAATGTTTCAGAAACCAGTTGTTTTATATGATCGGTATCGATTATGAATAATTCAGATATACCCTCTGATACTTTTCCATATGAACTCGATGACAGATTCACCGTTATAGTGTATAAAACCCGAAAGTATTCATCGTAATAGTACATAAGAAGCTACTATTTATAATAATAGATTTGTTGATTCTCTATTATCTCTCAAACAAAAAACCATACAAAAAATACAATCACAAATTTACGTTAAAATTAATTGTTAACATAAATCGTTTTAAAATATATTATATAATATAGTATTAACAGTTAATGTGTAATAATTACAACAGGATGGACATCTTTATGAAAATGAAGGTATTCTTCCTTCTAAATCATAGAAAATTTTTATTTTTAAAACCAAAAAATTAATTGAATATGATGTTCATAGTAGTTTTATCAAGGAAAAGAAAAGTAGCAAAGGAATAAAAGAGTCTCAGAGAGGGGATATGCGTGCATTTTCCTTTGCTATCATATTGATACTATACATATCTTATATTAATTTTTTATGTTTTATAGTAAACAGAACCAAAATGTTCATCGTTTCCAAATTTAGATAATTTTTGCTCAACTAAATCAAAGAGATAGGCTGAATGATGTCCTTTTTTTGTACATAGTTTCAATTCCCTTCCAATATAAATTAGGTATCTACAATAGAAAACCTGTGCCTCATAATATAGATGGACATAACTACAAAAAACCCCAACAAACTTGGTGCGTATATTGCTATTAGAAAAATTGATATAAAAAGTGTTTTTAAGTATTTATTAGGCAAAGGATATGCACGCATTTATCTCCTCTTAATGAGGTTTTTTGTTCCTTTGCCTTTTTAGTTACATACTATAGTCTTTAACTCAATGAATTATACTTCTGATTTGTACATCGAATTTTTTCATCCAAGCTTTAGCAAATGACAGTGAATTTCCGATCTTCATGAACACTGTTTTTATGATTGACCTCATATGCTGTTTTGATTGAACAAACCTTACAGATATTTCTCTTTTAATAGATTTCCATATGAACTCAACGGGGTTTAAATCAGGCGAATACGGAGGCAGGAACACCAGTATAATACCCAGTTGTTTCGCTTTCATGGTCGTTTTCAGTGCATGATGTGCTCTGGCATTATCCATAATCAACACGATAGGTCTACCATGATTGATTCTTGATATTTCCTCGAGGAATTCACAGACATCATCAGATTTTGATGAATCTTTGAATTCGATCAGGTTGTTACCGTTTATGGAATAAAATGCAAAAGCATTTGCTTTTATGTAATCCGTGTTCTTGTAAATCACGGGTTTATCAAACGACCAGAGTCTCTGTGTATTGGCTCTGGTCTGTGGAGACGATTCATCCATGAACCCTATTACATAGGGTTCATCGGTCTCAGTGTTTAAGAGAGTAAGTATGTCTTCGAGGTTTTTTTAAAATCTCATCAGCATTTTCAGGTTTTCTGTAGTCGTAAGTATATGGTTTGGAATGTTTCATGCCAAACTGTATCATTATGATTCTTATCTGTTTGAGAGAATATTCAACCCCGTACTTTTGTATAACGAGCTGCCTGACTTCATTAGTAGTCCACAGGCTCCTCTCTTTAAGTATATCCTTGAGTTCATCAAACTGTTGTTGTGTGAGTTTGTGTTCTCTGCCCTTGCTTACCATAGGAACTAGTGCCTCATAACCACCTTTATTCCATCTATCCTGCCAGTAATACCCGGTCATTTTAGTGATACCAACTTTGTCAGCAGCTTCGCTGACAGAGTCTCCAAGATACCTGAATTTGCAGAAATATAGCCGTCTCAACATCCTGGCATTAGTCTCGGTTTTTATTAGAGTGTTGAGCTGGTCAAGTGTCACATGATGCTCAATATCTATCTGGTCTTTTCTTCGTTGTTTCATAAGAAGATATATGCTGTTTGAGTATAAAGAGCTACGTATCAAACTATAATTGATTTATACACCTGATTAAGTTTTTTGTTCTACTCTAAAATGTAACTACTGTAACGGTATATTTATCAAACTTATATCTATATATTTTAGTAGGGTATAATGACAGATAACAAAGAATATGCTAGCTCTCATCTTAAGGAATTTTTTTATTTATTTAACAATATGAATGATGCAGCATTTGTACATGACCTTGCTGGCAATTTCCTGGACATTAATAATACAGCTATCCAAAGATTAGGGTATCCAAAAGATGAATTACTTTCAATGGGACCCCATAGTATAGATGCTCCAGAATATGCAGAAAAAGTTAATAACATCATAAAACAGATTAGCGAAGAAAAACAGCTAACCTTCGAAAGTGTGCATATTACAAAAAGTGGCGAAAGGATACCTGTAGAAATCAGTTCCAATATAATCCAATACAAAGAACAACCAGCGATTCTTAGTATTGCACGTGATATCACCGAAAGAAAAAGAGCGGAACTTAATGAAAAAAGGTATAGATTACTTTTTGAAAAAGCAGATGATGCTATTTTTATCTTAGAAGGAGAAGGTGATGGTACAGGAAATATTGTTGATGCAAATCAAAAAGCAGCAGATATCCACGGCTATTCCTTAGATGAAATTCTTAACATGCATATAACAGATCTGGGTACACAAAGTGTTGCCGATGAGTTTCCTCTCCGATTGAAGCGTGTCTTTGAGGGTGAATGGATAAAAGATGAATTGAACCATCTGGATAAAAATGGTAATGTTATCTGGATGGAAGTAAATGCAGGACAAGTGGAACTGGATGGTCACAAATATATATTCGCCATTGAAAGAGATATCACCTGGAGGATACAACTGGAAACAAATCTTAAACAAGAACATGATCAGTTAGAAAAACAAAACCAGATAAGAAGTATATTAACAGGAATACTCCCTACTTTATTAAAGGAAAGTCCCAAAGAAAAGAGGAGAGTAATTCTCAAACAGATGCTTGATATGATTGAAAAGTGTATGTTTCATGGTGAATGTTTAAATATGACTCAATTTGAATATAATAACATTAACACCAGTAATGTAGGATATATGAGTTGTGAAGTGATAAACCAACTTGGTGGGGATTTTTCAGTAGACACATCTAATCAGAATGATGTGCAATTTGCCATCAAGGGCACAGGATGTCCATGGGGGATAGAGCAGGCAAAAATGAATCCTATTCTATGCAATCTGACAAATGGTATTATTGCACGGACTGTTTCAAATGTATACAAAAATCCTAACGTTAAAACCATGAAAACAATGGGTAATGGCGATGAGTGCTGTTATTTTTTAATACATCATTGAACTATCACTTGTCTAAAGACCAAGTAGTTTCAAGAGGTGTTTATTCATAACAGAGTCTTACTTTTTCAATCAAAGATTAAAAGACATTTGTAAGTTTACTATTTAAAGAGTCCTTTTTGAGTAGTTCATACTGTACTGTTCAGTTAAAGATTATTTATAGTTTAATCATTTCATTTACATTTTCACTAACTTTTTCTTTAACTAGCGCCGCAAGAGAGGTTGATTTCTCTGTTTTCCTTCTGAATGTATTATATTCATATACTATTTCATCAGGTAATTTGTCCTGTATAATTTGCGTACCCAGCTCATTACAGCCGGATTCATGTTCTATATATTGGCCAACACATACCCATATAGATTTCGGTGATTTGATATATACTGATCACATTACTACCTTCTGGTTTAACTTTCAATTTATTACCAAAAGAGTCTGTAGCCAAGATACCCCCATCTGTATTGTTCTGTTCACCTTTTATACATATTTTCAATGTCTCCCCTTTATCTGGTTTAACTAAATATATTTTTGTTGTATTTTTTCGAAATTCCACACTTCCCATAATATCACATAAATAGAAATATATAAAATCCTTCTATAAAATTTCCATGATTATTTATTAATTTTTATATGTAAGATTTTTATTAATTATAAAAGTCAGTGGCCTCTGCCACATATGTACAGTAGATAATATTAATATTTGAAAATGAACAGTACCCAATATAAATTAAAACAAAATATGTCAATTAAACCACTGTAAAAGGTTGTTGATACCAAATGCTATTAAGGATAAAATAATCACATATACAACATATAATAAATATTCTTTATCCATTTTCTTTACCCGTACTGATTTTAATATAAGTAAAACCACAAATCCAAAAATAAAAAGATAGTGCAGAAACAAACTGCACTTAATTTTGTCTTCTCAAAACCATGTAAACTGCACCAAGTACACCGAGAGCCAATAATGAACTGAATCCAGGAGTAGATTCTGATTCCTCAGATTCATTTTGCTCTGTATCGGGTTTCGGTTCTGTTTCAGGTTCTGGCTCAGTTTTCTCTTCTTCAACTGTCTCTATTTCATCTCCTACTACAGTGAATACCGAGAATCCTGGAGTTGTAGCGGTGAAATGCAGCAGTTCATCATCTTCTGCTTTTTTGTTAGTCGGGAGGTCGTGCCATTCACCGCTGTGATATCTTGCCAACCGGATAGAATCCACATCGATGTTGTTCTCCTCGACCCACTCCTTGGTAACCTCGAACTCGATAAGCAGGTTGTCTGAATTATCATCCGAAACAGTACCTTCACTTCCTACAGTGATGCTCATTTTGCTGTAAGTTCGGGTTTTAGATTGTTCAGCTCCATCTGGTGTATCGCTCTCATCAGTTTCAGTCGGTGATTTGACATCGTCAGGCAATGTTTCAAGTGTTTCTACTTTGGCAACTACACGTCCCATGTTTTCCTTTGACTCAAAACTAATACCTTTTACAGAGTCGCTTTGTTCATCGAAGTCGTATTCAGTGGTTTTACCTACTGAAACAACCTTTTGTTTGGAATCTGAAGATAGGACATTTTCATTCGGCATATTCTGTCCTACACTTACTCTTCCTGAACTATCGGTTTCTTGGTCATCAGATTCATCTTTTGGAGGTGTTTCTGGTACTATTATATGGGTATTGTTCTGTAAATATGGATATGATTCCTTAGAACCAGAGTCGACACTCCATGTGTTTTCGAAATCCAAAGCCATGTTATCCATTGCAGCGTTACCTACCATCTCAGAAGTTGTGAGAGCTGTTCCACCATCTGATGAAGTTTGACCTGTTGTATCGGTATCCCAGTAGGCATCTTCGACGGTCGCATCGTTTTCGTTCGTTCCGATGAGGCCGCCTATAGTGCTGCCCTCGGTTGTAACTTCTCCAGTCGAGTATGATAGGTTCACGGTGCCAGGGGAGTTCAGCCCAACGAGTCCACCAACGTTTTTATCTCCATCAACATCTCCAAGAGCGTATGTGTTTGTCACAAGGTCATATTCGTTCCAGCCGATAAGTCCTCCGACGTTTTCATTACCTTCTACACTACCGGTTGCATATGACTGTTTTACTGTAGTAAGTCCTTTACTATTATATCCAATAAGTCCTCCTACATTATTTCTTTCAGGGGCGGTTATATCCCCGGTCGCGTTCGAAGTTTTTACAGTTCCTCCTAGATTGAAACCAACTAGACCTCCAAATCCAGATGGTAACTGACCTTGAGTTTCTACCTTATTAGAAACAGTATCAACCGTCTCAACCTTTCCCATCGCACTTGAGTTGTCAATAGTACCACGTTTGTTGCGACCAACGAGTCCCCCCAGGTTCCTTTCACCACTAACATCACCAGTGGCATATGAGTCGGTTACAAAGTCATTTTCGTTCTGGCCAACTAATCCACCCACATATTCATAACCACTAATATCACCAGTTGCATATGATTCACTAACTGTTTTTGGTTCAGATGCCAAATTGTAGCCGACGAGGCCGCCGACGTAGGTCGCACCTTCGGCATTCACATCACCTGTAGCGTTTGACAGTTCAATGTGTCCAATGTTAAATCCGATGAGGCCGCCGAAATTCTCAGGAGATGACGCTCCGTCGTGGACAGTTACTGTTCCGCTGGCGCTCGACTGGAGGATTGTGGCGCCCTTATTTATTCCAGCAAGCCCACCGACATCTTCAGAACCAGACACATTACCGGTAGAGTAACTCTGGTATACAGTACCAACATGGTCTACAGTACCAACATTATATTCACCAACGAGCCCACCGACATTATCAGAACCATTCACATCACCAGTAGAGTAACTATGGTTTACAGTACCTTGATAATTATAACCAACGAGCCCACCGACATCTTTAGAACCATTCACATCACCGGTAGAGTAACTATGATTTACAGTACCTTGATCATTCCAACCAACGAGCCCACCGACAAGCTTAGCACCAGTCACATTGGTGTCTTCAAGTCCCACATTATTGATTTCTGAACTATTGGTAAATCCAAAAAGCCCGACATTACTGGCACTTGGTCTATCAATTTGAAGTCCTGCTATTGTGTGGTTTTGACCGTCAAAAGTGCCTGTGAATCTTGTTGTCGAATTACCAATCGGCTTGAATCCGTTGTCGCCGTTGGCCGAGGCACTCGCCACTTCGTCGTAACCCTTGGTGTTTTTGTCGAGGTCGGAGATTAGTGTAAAGTTGGCATCGAGGTTCTCGCGGGTGTTGTTGAGGTGGTACCAGTTAGCTATTTTATAGGGGTTGGATTCAGTTCCGTTACCATCAGCGTACGATGGTTGAAGTCCTGGTGCAGGTTCTTGAGTGTTATCCAATAAATAAGGATACGACATCTTGCTGTTATCAATAACATTCCATGTATTCGTGAAGTCGAACCCATCTAAATTAGTCTCGGCATTATTGCCGGTCATTTCGGCGGTTGTAAGTCCTATACTACTGCCAGCAGAGTTATCTTGTCCCGATGTTTCGGTGTCCCAATAACTATTATCAGTAGAACCACTATTATTTAAACCTACGAGCCCACCGACATAATCACTAGAACCAGTCACATTACCAGTAGAGTAACTCTGGTCGATAGAACCATAATTCCAACCAACGAGCCCACCAACACTACTAGAACCAGAACCAGTCACATTACTGGTAGAGTAACTCTGGTTTACAGTACCACCATCATTCCAACCAACGAGCCCTCCAACACTATAACCAGAACCAGTTACATTACCGGTAGAGTAACTCTGGTTTACAGTACCATAACTATGACCTACGAGCCCACCGACATAAGCATAAGCATAATCACCAGTCACATTGATATTCTCAAGTCCCACATTACTGACTTTTGAATTGCCACCAATTTCTGCAAAAAGCCCGACCTTATTGGCACTTGGTCTATCTATATGAAGTTCTGTTATCTTGTGGTTTTGACCGTCAAAAGTACCTGTGAATTGGTTGTTATCATCACCAATTCCTATCGGCTCGAATCCAGCACCGCCGTTTGCAGTTTCGTTTGCCACTGAATCATAACCATCTGTTGTTTCATTCAGGTCGTTGACGAGAGTGAAGTTGGCATCGAGGTTTTCACGGGTGTTGTTGAGGTGGTACCAAGTCGCTATCTCGTATTCATTGCCCTCAGTACCGTCACCATCAGCATACAATATTTGGAGCCCGGGTTCTGGTTCTTGATTATTATCTACTAAGTAAGGGTAGGATATGTTACTGGAATCAAGAACATCCCACGTGCTACCAAAGTCGAAACCATTCATGTTGTTTTTAGCGGCTTCACCTTTCATTTTGGCGGTTGTGAGAGCCACTCCACCATCGGATGATGATTGTCCCGATGTTTCGGTGTCCCAATATGAATTATCAACAGTTCCCTCATCATTGTATCCAATCAAACCTTTGTTCATGAACATTGCACTGAATCTACCATTCATTTCTTGCATACTATCGAAGTGAGAACCTTCAATGTCTATTCCAAAGTCCTTTCCTTTGTAGACAGTTATTGTTTCAATACCTGAATCACTCCACGAACCATAGGTATCGAGATTCATTATATTTATCCGTGATTCGCCCTCTGGAGTATCAACAACGATATATGCTTTTGCAGATGCATCGTTATATGAGTGATGTCCACTAGCATCCCATTTAAATTCAAGTTCCGTTGTTTCCTGAGATGTAGTACGGTATTCCCAACTACTCTCATAGTTATTAGAATCCCAATTGAAATCTATACCATTATCAAATACACCTGTATGAGAAACTGAATGAGAATCAGGTCCAGAAGAACTCCATACTGATACTCGATTTATCGTGGATTCCACAGTACCAATAGAATATGAATTCGATATGTTACCTGAACTATATCCAACAAAACCAGATGTTTCAGAAAATCCAGTCACGTTAGCAATAGAATAAGATTTAGTCACATTACTTTCGTTGATGTATCCTACAAGCCCACCTACTTTTTCAGATCCAGTCACATTACCTGTGGAGTAACTTTGATAAACAAAACCATCATTATTATAACCAACAAGAGCACCGACTGCAGAATCACCCGTAATATTGACATCTTTAAGACTTACATTGCTAATTGAATTTCCATCTGTATATCCAAATAAACCAACATTATTTTCACCTAACCTGTTTATTACAAGATTTGATATGTTGTATCCATTTCCATCAAAAGTACCTGTGAAAGGATTATCATTGCTATCATTACCAATCGGCTCGAATCCATCCGCAGAGTTCTCAACTACTTCTTCATAACCATCGGTTGTTTCATTCAGGTCGTTGACGAGCGTGAAGTTGGCATCGAGGTTCTCGCGGGTGTTGTTGAGGTGGTACCAGTTATCAATCTGGTAAGGTTTATCCTCAGTTCCATCTCCTCCTGCATAGTTATTACTGACAGTATATGATGCATTCAAAGGTAGGTTATCCACACTATCCGTATTCGAATTTATCGTGTAAGAAGAATCACAGATACCATCGCCGTTCTCATCGATGTTTGTTTGACTGAAACCATCACCTGAGCGGTTTGCCCAGTAATTACCTCCCAGATATGGGCCGCCCATTATATTGGTGCCGCTTTTCTTTGAAATGTTCCAGTTATTACCTGTACAGCTGTCATTTACGTAGGCATTATTTGTATTGTTCAGGTAATTGTTGTAGATTAGATTATTACTGGGAGCGTTACCATTACTATTTTGATCTAAAGAGATACCTGTAACAGAACTGTTGTTTATTTTATTGCCGTTAACCTTATTGTTTTCACTGTTTCCACTAATTAATATACCTACTCCAGAAGTATCTACAGTATCATCATATGTAGTATTGATAATTTTATTACCTGTTACATTGTTTTTACTGGAGGTTCCAAGCAGACCAATACCTAAACTATTGTTCGCAATATAGTTATTAGTTATATTATTAGATTCACTGTTTCGATTATATATAGTAGCTAAATTGTTTAAAAAGGTATTATTAACTAAATTGTTATAATTTGAATTAAATGAACAAATACAAATATAGTTTTCCTTAAAGATGTTGCTTGATACATTTGTTTTATTAGAAGATTCCAGACAGATGGCATAATCAAAGCCATCACCACCATTATTTATGAAGTAATTATCTTTCACATTAGAATTATTTGATTTTTGTAGAATTACCCCCTTTGAATTATCTGTTATATTATTATTTGTTAGATTGATGTAATTAGCATTACTAACATTGACTAAAGTATTACTGGAGTTAGTGATATTGAAACCGCTAACATTAACATTGTCTACACTTATACTTATTGTGGAACCAGTATTTAATCCATCTATCACCGGTTTACTGTTGTTATATGTAAGTTCTGTGACGTTTGGATTGTCAATTTTTAGTGACCCGTTATAGAGCCCGTCTCCTACAATAATAGTACCGTTTTCAGCTGTAGAATTGTCCACTGCTCTCTGGATTGCTATTGTTTTATTGTTAACACCGGATTCATTCACCCAGCTGGTACTACTGTTATTGTAGTAATAAACACCTGAATTGTTTCCTTCCCAGAGCCCAGCTATTACGTTATCGCTATTGTTTATAAGCAACACTTGTTGTTTGTCTGGTGTGTAACCATCATATGTATCAGTTCCATAGTCAGGAAGAGCTGTTGACATGCCTGAAAATGCCATAAGGATAGTAACAATTGATATCATCAATATCGATATTTTAAATGCTTGTTTTTTATTAGAAGTTTCAGAATCGTATTTCATTTAAAGTCATCTCTTATTTTTATGAGTTGGATTATATGCTAAACTAATAAAACTCTGTTAATATATTTATTATAACTTTTCATTGTATAAAATTTTGAAAAATACAAATTAAAAATTAAAAAATAACTGTGGATGAATAGCTTGAGATGGTTCTTTGTATTCAATCATTCCATCCTCAACCAGAGTAGAAAGTAGAGCAAATGCAAAAAGCAACTACAAGGATTATACCAGGAATTATTTTCGAACTTTCCATGGTACCATCTCAGCTGTAAATTTAACATTTGTTGTAGTTACGTTAAACTTTATTTTGAAAATAGATAGTTTTGTGTAAATTTTACATTTGATATTTCTAATTATAAGCTCCAAATGATTAATTTCTAGTTTTTATTTCAAATATTGCTCTTTGATATATTTATACCAATCATAAGGTTTTGATTCTTTCCAATTATCTTCTTTAGGATAGTCTTTACTTTTTTTGGATATACTTTTCTCCGAAGTCCGTAGACCTTTGACAAGGCTTCGGCAAATGAACAGCATAATTATACAGAAAGGAAGCCCCGTAGTCATTAAGACAGTTTGAATAGCGAACAGACCACCAACTAATAAAAGTATCACTGCTACTGCACCTATTGAAATTGACCAGAATACTCTCTGATAGACAGATGGTTCAGGGTTACCACCGCTTGCAAGTCTGCAGACAACAATTGACCCCGAATCTGCAGATGTTACAAAGAAAGTTGTTATAGATATTGTTGCCAGTATTGAGGTGAAATAAGTTAATGGTAATTCTTCCAGCAGAGCGAAAAATAAGACTGGTAAACTTTCTGAAAATAGGTTTACAAGTCCGTCTGAACCAAACAGTACTATGTATAATGCTGTGTTCCCAAAAGCTATTATCCAGATAAAAGTTATAATTGTTGGAGTTATCATCACTCCACGTATGAATTCTCGAATAGTACGGCCACGTGATATACTTGCAACAAACAAACCCATAAATGGTGACCATGAAATCCACCACCCCCAAAAAAACATTGTCCATGATTTCTGCCATATAGCTCCCTAAGCTCTCTGATAAGCATTGATGTTAAATGTTAAACTAACCAGATTTTGTAAGTAGTCACCTATAGATTGGACAAATGAATTTAGCAAAAACATAGTTGGCCCTACAAGTATTATAAACACCATTATTATAAACCAAAAAGCTATATTTAATTCGCTAATAATCCGTGCTATTTTAGTACCTGACACAATTGACAGGGTAACTAGCAGTGTGATTCCAATTATAAACAAAATCTGATAGAATGTAGAAACTGATAAAATCTCAAGGTGATTTAGCCCTGAGTTAATCTGCAATACTCCAATACCAAGTGATGTAGCCACACCGAAAACAGCGCCAAATATTGCCATGACTTCTACAATGTTACCTATGAACCCGTATATTCTGTCGCCAATCATTGGATATAGGGTTGAGCGTATAGACAGCGGGAGGTTATGTCGGTATCCAAAGTAAGCAAGTGAAAGTCCCACTATAACGTAGATAGCCCATGCATGAAGTCCCCAGTGGAAAAATGTGAGGTTTATAGCCTGTCTAGCTGCTTCGATAGTTTCTGGTTTTGTGCTACCTAGAGGATTGGAGAAATGCATAATCGGTTCAGCTACACTATAAAAAAACATACCAATTCCTATACCAGAACTGAACAGCATGGCAAACCAACTGGTGTCGCTAAAGACTGGAACATCATCATATCTGCCAAGTTTTGTGTTTCCATATGGACCAATGTAGAGCCATATCATAAAAATCAGAAAAAATGCCACTGAAAGAATATAGAACCAACCAAAATATATGATAATCGAATCCCATAGAAAATTGAAAAACTGGTACATTTCTTGTGTATACAAACATCCCATTAAAACAAACAAGTAAATAACAAAAGATGAGACAAAAAAAACAAAAGGGTTGACTTTCAACTTCATCTCAAATATTCTCCGAATTAGATTTTAATTTGTTTTTGATTTTCGGATACAAAATTATTTTAACAAAATCGCATTGATTATTGTTAGAATAGTCAATCATAATTTAAAGATAAATTGAAACAAAAATAAGTAATTTTATTATGTAACATTCTTACTACCAAAATTTTGGCTCTAAGTTTTTAATTTATTAATGAAAAATAATAGATGATCTAAAATCAGTCAAACATTAATTTAAAAATGTTAAACTTTAATTTGAATAGTTGAGTGTAGATTTATGAAAGATCAGAAGTTATTAAAAATGTAAAAACATAACCAAATTGCAACCTTTTTAGATGTTCTGTTATGCTTATCCCTGCCGGGGTGTTGACACCCCAACTTTTTCTCTACAACATTTATAGAAGTCCTTGTTTTGACAATTTCTTTAATGCTCTCAAAAATTCTGCCGATAGACAGATGCAGGAACTAAGTCTTGGCATTAAATCAATTTGATAACGTTTAATAACAATTGATAACAAGTATTAACAGTAGTTTGAAAGATTAGATTTTATATCTGTTAACGTCTGATAATAAAATGGTAACAATTTTTATACTATCTATTTTTTATTTTTCTTTGATGACAAAGAAAGAGCAGTTGAACATCCGGATTGACAAAGAACTCAAGGACCTTGTAGTAGAATCCAAAAAACCTAACCCAGTAGTTGTAACAGAGACTTTAAATCTTTACTTCTATGGTAGTAAAAAAGAGGATGAAAATAATTATAAGTCAGCAGATGATAACAATAATAACGCCAACAATCAAACTGATGATAACAAAATGATACTAGATATTAACAGTATCATGTACCAATGGGTTTACGATCTCAGAGCTGAACGAGATACACTCAAAGAACAGTTAAAAGAAAAAGATAGCCTTGATTGGAAACTAACACAATACCAACAGAAATTAGGAAATAACGAAAACAAATTAAGGTTAATTGATAAACTGAAATTTTGGAAATAATAGATACATCATATAAGAGCATTTAAAAAACCGACTAAAAATATTTATATAAACCATATAGTCATAATTATTCTTGTGATTAAAAATGAATTATAAGTTTTTAGTTGTAATGGCAATTGCGTTAATATCATTGTTGACTGCAGGATGTACAGAACAAGTAGTACAAGAAATATCAGAACCGAACATTAAACTCTCTTCTTGGAACCATGATAATGATGCCAGTTTGAGTAAAGGTGTAGTTACAGATGTTACTTATACTCTCTATAATTCAGGGGATGCTGATGGTGTAGTAGATGTAGTAATCGTAAATGGGAAAAATGAAGTTTTAGCAAGGAGTTCAGAATATATTAGAGCAAATTCAAGAGTTACTAATACATTAGAAGCTGATACTTCAATAGATAATGAAAAAATAGGGATTAAGCTCAAGAACCAAAGAAAAGCAGATTAATGTTTCTAAATATTTCTGTAAAATATAAAACTACTACAAAACCATATACAAAAGTAGAGAGAATACCAACTAAAAAAGAATTTCAATTGGATTTTGATTATAGTGATTATATGAAATTAAAAATAATAACGACATTAATTATTGCTCTTGTTTTATTAGGTGTAGGTTGTTCCTCTACACCAAATGAAAATACCAAAAATGACGAATCGAATCAAGTTTCTACAGAAAAAGCACCTCAATTAAGTATTGGAGCAAGTTTTGATACTATAAAAGGTAATAAGGTTATAAAACTAAAACACCAATGGGGTGAATCAATAACATTTACCAAAGAAGAAACCACTGTAAAAATTAACGGGGAAAAGATTAATTATTATTTAGGTGAAGATACCAATTTAAAAAAAGGCGACATATATTATATTTACTACAATTCAAAGTCTAATGATTTCATGATGATTAACCAAAAGAAAGTAAAAAACGTTGTATACAGTGATTATTTAGCAAGCATGCCAAGAGAAGTTGATATAAAAATAATCGATAAAAATACTCAACAATTCATTGCTTCTATGAAACTTCAATGACCATAGATCTGAATGTGAATAGTAGCTCAATCCAAATAATATAATTAATTTGTAAAATAACCTTTTAATCTTGTTAAAAGATAATAAAAAATAACCTTGTCATCGTATTTTTTATTTTTTACTTTTGTTAATCCTTTTTTCATGTAGAAATCTATAGATTCATTTTTTGTATCTAGAGATAGATATCTACATCCAGCCTCATCAGATAATTTTAAAGTTTTTAATATTGCAACTTTTAAAAGGTTGTTCCTATACCATTCTTTTGGCTCTGTAGAAATCCTAGTAATTTAACCTTTGATAATTGAGATTTTCTACGGAGTTATTTTATTGTGTTCTATACTTATTATATATAGGAACAGCTTACAGACATTATAACTTTTTGTGTTATGCATATTGCAAATCGACTATTTTAATTCAATCGTCCTTTAGTTATGATTAAAAACACTATCAGGTATTTAATAGCTATGTTTTTATTGAATCCTTATTCTTAACACTTTAGAACAAATAATTGATTTTTAACATAAATCACAAACAAGACCGTTATTCAGTTTTTATACGATATTTGAAGTCACTGATGACCCTACGGGTAACCACTTAAAAAGGGTAAAAACGAATAGCTATAAAATAAAATCAGTATTTATTGTCGTTTTTTAATTGAACGGTACCAATTAGCAACTACTATTGGAGATCCTACGACTGGATTTAAAATAATACTTTTCAAAGATGGTACATAATTGCCAATAATTATCTCTATAAAATTGCCATCTACAATATTTGAACCTAATGTATATAAAGTTACAAAAAAGCCACCAAATACATACATTGCAGAATAGTTATAGATTATACTTTTTATCGCATATTTTATAGCTCCTCTTTCAAGTGACAATTTGTCAGATGATTTTGTTTCATTTATTTTTATACCTCAATTTACTGGTTTTTATTACTGTTTTTATTTTTTTTAATTATAATAGGAAAATAAATTATACCAAAATGAATTTATAAAAGGTTTTTTTGGTTATAAAACCTTATTATTACTGTTCACCAGTAACGTTCTTTGAATCTAATTTTGTAACGTAGAAAATGAAAAAGTAAGTATAAAAAGAGTATTATGATTGGTATTTTCTGTAAATATGTTTTCTATCTCCCAATTCTAGGACCATGATAACCATCTCATTATTTTCGATAGTTAAAATAACTCGGTACTGACCCACTCGATGAGAGTAGATAGAATGTTTTCCAGTACCACTTATTTTTTTAACACTATAATAAGGATTATGTCTTAACTCATCAATTGAGTAAATTATGTTTCTTGCTATCTCTTCTGGGAGTTTTTTTAGATTCTTCCTTGCTTTGGTTGTATATGTAACTTCATAGCTCATGTTATTCCAAACTCGCGTTTTATCTCATCATTGCTGTGCAACCTCCCAGCCTTTATATCTTCTAATGCTTCTTCAATACCCTGAATTGCTTCATCACTCAACTCATTGTCATCAATAGCCATTCTAGCCAATCTTTCAATCACTGAATTGTAAGGTTCTTTAGGGTATTGACGTAGCTCGTTTAACATTTCCTTGGTCTGGGGATTTACACATATAGTAGTGGTCAATTCGTATCACTCCTGTTCTTTTCGTTTATTTTCTATAGTTTAGGTTTGCTGCTTTTAAACTGTTTTACCTATTTCATCTTCAGGTTTGCTGTTTCTAAACAATTGTACCTATTTTCGTTTCTGTATATTACGTTCTATGTTCCAGATACTTTATATTGACCTATATGACACTATAACGCTTTATATCTATATATACGTTTTGATGCCCATAAACATCTGGTAAAAAAAACGAATAGTTTAATCCAAGTAGTAGAATTACAACACAGTTTTATAGTCCGATATTGAACAAGAACAATATAAAACTAAAATTGTGAAGAAAACATGTATGATGAGCATGGAATACCTGATAAATATAACATTATAGACGAAACTGAACATTGGATTTTGTATGATATGAACCAGGAACCAAGTCCAGGTGATGTATCACAAGCAATAGATATATCTCACAGACAGGGGATTGACATATATTCAAAACATAAAAAACCTGGTAATATATTCAAAATGCGAGGTCCAATACCATTCATATTATTTTTTAAAGGTTGATTCTTAATAATTTAGTTCATGCTTAAGCCCTTACTACGATACAAGATTGTAGAACAACTTTCTCTGGTTCCTCTGATAACTTTTAATGTCTCATCGATAAATTTAAGGTATGGGTTGTTTCTCTTCATAACTGCTCTTTTGTTTGAATTTTGGACTAAAACCAAAAAGTAGCAATTCTTCTTAAATTATTTCAAAATTAGAGAGATTTAAAAGAATAGGATTTCTACAGAGCCATCTGATTTTCATCAATGTTGCTAATCAAGGATTCTTTGGATGTAATTAAGGATTCTTTGAATGCATGATGAACATCATTTTTATGTTGATTTAATACATGTTCACTTATAAATTTACGTGAGCAATATTCGCAAGTAAATTCAAGACTATGTTTTTTTTCCATGTGAATCAATTTGTTCTTACTATCAAATGTGCTAATCAAGGATTCTTTGGATGTGTGATGAACATCATTTTTATGTTGATTTAATGCATGTTCACTTATAAATTTACGTGAGCAATATTCGCAAGTAAATTCAAGACCATGTTTTTTTTCCATGTGGTTTATCAATTTGTTTTTACCATCAAATTCACTTGAACAAATACCGCAAATATGGTTATGTTTTTTATTTTTGCCACCGGAAGTTGTTTTTTTACGTTTTCCAACTTCTGAGGGAACAGAAGAATTTACTATTTCATGGGTTACAACTTTTGAGGGATGAGAAGGACGATTCTTTATAAATGATTGATATTTCTCATCTGAAACTACATAACTTCTTGTTCCACACTGCTGACAAAATCCGAAGTGATTAGGTTTTTTCCCACAATTTTTACATACACTCATAATTTATGGAATATGTTCACATTATATATTTTTTATTAAAACAGGTTTCTACTAGTGTCACATCACACTTCAATTGACGGATAAAGACGTTTCAATTTAACTCTTGCATCAGATGTAGTAAATTGCCAATTGATTCTGCAGTATTTCTCATTTCTATATGATTCCCATGCTCTGATTTCGTTAATGAAACCTGTATATCGCCAATTCTTCGATTTAAACATTGTTTGTTCAACACGTTCAACTCGATTTCAGCCATATTTAACCAGCTTCCGTGCTTAGGGGTAAAAACCAATTCGAATCTATCAAGGAGTTGTTTTGCTTTCTCGGGATGGAAAGCCTCATAAAAAGAGCCAGGTGTATGAGTATTGTAATTATCCATGATCAATGTGATCCGTTTAGCAGAATTATATTTTGTTGCGATTTTTTCAATAAATTGAACCCAATCTTTCTTGGTTTTTCGTTTTGTTATTTGCACGATCCTTTCTCCAGTTAGTGGTTCGCAAGCCATGAATATATTGCAACTACACTTTCGTCGGTATTCATAATCATATTTTTCAGGCTTACCAGCTGAGGCCTGTATCTTATTCCGTGTTTCAGAGATCAGTTGTTTAGGCGATTCATCCATACAAACCACGGGGAACAACTCAGAATAACTACGCTTATAAACATCTAATACCATTTCCATCTGTGCGACAAACGAACTGTTTTGTTCCGGAGGTATAACCCAACCTACTTTTTTCCAGGGTTTAAGTTCGTTTTTTTAAAACTCTCTTTATCGATTCATATGAAATACTATCTATGTATTCTAATTCTACCACTTTGTCAGCTAATAATCGCAATGAACATTGACTATGACCTTGTGATGGGTCGGAACAACTCAGAGCAATGATATGTGCTTCCATGTCACCATCAATTTTCTTTTCATAGGTTCGCTCATATTCCTTACCATTTAAAGCCATATCGAGCCCGTCTTCAACAAACCTCTTTTTCACACGGTCAATTTTCCTCATACCGATATTAAGCACACTTGAAACGACTTCGTTCGTATGCTTTTGTTTCTGATACTCCCCTTCATCACAGTTTAGTAAAATCAATGCATTCTGGTACTTCTGAGATTTATGTTTCCCCTTTGAAACAATGGACTCTAATTCTTTCCTTTCTTCTTTGGTAAGTGTGATAATGAATTTCTTTGCATATACATATATTGTATGTTATATGTAATAAAGATTACATCTTTTTTACTGTGACTTTACACTAGATATTTTTCTAAATACCAAAAAAGATAATTTTGGTTGCAATTTCTGGTGTGAAGGAATCAAAATATTTGGGCTCTGTAAAAAATCTATCTAAATCAGAATCATCGAGCTTAATTCTACAGGTTTTACTAATATTAGGTAATATGTTCTTAATTAATAATGAATTCAATTATTATCAGAAAATTGAGGATTTCTACAGAGCCCTTTTTCTATATTTACTTTTCATTTGTTTTACTTATTAACAAGTAAAATTTAACCTTTATACTATAAACTTTATACATATAAGTGATATTATACAGTAACTATATAAAGTTTCTTAACCATAATCACTAACATCAAAATTTGTTGGTAACACTATTAAGTTCAAACGTTATACTATAAAGTTTGATATTATATATACTGCTGTTAACCTAAAAAGGTTATCGCCGAAATTTTGCAAAAAATACCCTAAATTAGAAACTTTATGTTCAAAATCAAGGTTTTTGGTTCAAAAACTATCGCCGGAAAATAACACCCTGTATTTGATTTGTATATTTGATTATAAACTTTTTCCGGGAACTCAATAAGATTATACTTTCATCCCCAAATTTTTATATAAAAAGTAAATCATTAAAAAATATTTGTGTAACAATGTTTCAGAACTATATTAAGTTGTATATCGTGGTTATGAAAATAGCCATGTAAACACAATAAGTTACGCACTTGATGGTGTACACACTGCTTACCTAATTAAGTTCAAATGTTTCGTGTAACACCAAGTCTATATTAAGATAAAACGGTTCAACAGAGGTTGAAAATAAAATATGAAAGGAATTAAAAACATAGCAAAAATTGCAACATTTCTAATGATAATGATTGCTGTCACAGGAATGGCAGCGGGGACAGTAAACGATGCAGGACACCCAGAAGACATCGAAATTGGACAAGGTTCTGTAAGTCAAAATATTACTGAATTAGACTTTGCTAATAATGAAACTGCAGAGATTAACATAACGCCTCTTGCAGATAATAGTGTTGATCTTTCATCAATTAGTGTTACATCACAAAACACTTCAAATGACGGCGATTTGACCTATGACACTGGAACTGGGAATATTACAATCGCACCTTCAAGCAACACAAACGTATCCCAACTGAATCATGTAAAAATCAGCGGAATGAATACATCAGGTGCTGGACACTCTACTGGACTTAAATACACCGTAACCCAAAACAATGAAGCTGAATCGAGTGACTTTGGTTTCGTCGATACAATCGCACCTCCTCAACCAACAGGTATAACAGCCTCACCATCCCAAGGAGACATCAATTTAAATTGGAATGGAGTATCTGATGGTGGTAGCGGATTAAAAGAGTACAATGTATATAGAGCTGAAACAGAAACCGGATCATACACTGAAATTACTGATTCTAGTGATACCCAAGAAACCGACTCGGGCCTTACAGAAGGTAAATATTACTACTACAAAGTAAGTGCAGTAGATTATGCGGGTAACGAGGGTCCAAATTCAACAGTTGTTTCATCATATTCAGATTCCACTCCACCAAGCTTACATAGTGCATCCAAAATCGACTCACAAAACATCAGTGTACTGATAACCGACAATTTCAACACAACAGAAGCAACAATTTCTAAAGAGGATTTCATACTCAACGCTGGCACCATCGACAGCATAACAAAAACTGAATCTGGAAGCAATACCACAATCAAAATAACATTAACCAGCGAAGTAGACACAGATACAATAGACATCAACATTAACGAAAGCGGGTCTATTGAAGATAGTGCCAATAATGTCCTTGATGATTCTACCGTCTCAACAGCTGTATCTGTAAGCGGAATGGATGGTGTAGCACCAACATTGGACAATGCAAAAAGTGTAGACAAAACCACCATCAATGTAACAGTTTCAGATTCTGGTACTGGTCTCAATATAAGTAAAATTAGCAAAAATGACTTCTCATTAAGTACTGGTTCTATATCCACAATCGACACCAACAATCTAAACGATGGTGATGAAAGTGGTAACATAACAATAAACCTTGAAAGCAAAGTAGACGCTGACACAATTACTGTTAGCCTACAAAATGATGGAATTAATGATTCAGCAGGAAACAGTAATACATCAGGCTCAGCAACTACAAACAATATGGACGGTGTAGCACCTACTATAAAAGAGTTTAAAGCTGCAAATACTGAAGCACAGAACATCAGTATAACATTAAATGTATCTGAAGAACTTGGTGGAGAAACAAACGACATAAATGTCACCATTACCGGTGCAGAAAACGCTGAAATGGACAACAACAACTTCTCAACCGAAGATTCAAGTGCACCTTATGTATATACAGCAACTTATGAAAGCAGTACAGACGGTGACTATACAGTAACATTGAATACAGCTAAAGATTCTGCAGGTAACGATGGTGCAGATAGCCAATCTAATACAGTAACAGTAGATTCTACAGGACCAACTTTCAGCAACAAATATCCTACACAAGGAACGTTAGTAAATGATAACCAACAGATGATAACTGTTGATATATCAGATGTAACATCTGAAGTTGATAAAGGTTCAATCTATGTAGACTTGGGTAACAACGATAATCCAACTAAATATCTAGACCGTAACAAAACCTATGCTGGAGACCATATAAATTTCACCGAAAGCGGTACTCTAGAAATAGACCCTAGTAAATATGGTAATGATGGATTAGAATTTGATGATGAAATTGTTAATGTAACAGTCAGAGCACAAGACAACACCGATTCTAAAAACGAAAATATTAAAGAGTGGTCATTTGAAGTTGACTCAACAGAACCAAGTGTTGAACACGCTACCATCGAGAGCAGCAAGTCATCCATTAGCATGACCGTTGTTGAAGTCACTTTTGACGAAGAAATTGTTACCTCCTCACCTGGAGATATATCAATGAACATAAGCAACGGTGAAACTCAAAAAGAAATACCTGCAAACGACAACATCATAGGTCCAACTGGAACAACAACAACAACATCCAAAGTAATCGAGTTCAATAAATCCAATGTGCAAATCAACAGTAATGATTACGAAATCGTTGAATTCAACGGTATATCTGATGAAGCAGGTAACAACATTGAACTCAATGAAAATGTCGAAATTAACACGTTCAGAAGAGGTATGAGTGCAGATCAGTTGAACTACGTATCATTCCCAATAGCTTCCGATAAAACCACACCAGTAGAAGACGTAATGGATACTTCTAGTGAATACACTATGTGGAAATATGAAAACGGTGAATGGAAAGCCTACAACAAATCCAATGGTATTGAAGAATTCAATAATGTAGAAGGCGGTCTTGGATACGTAGTTAAAACCAGCGAAGACTTCACAATCTCACCGAGCGTAGAAACAACATATGAAGGTGGAAATGTAGCACCAGCCACTGCAAATGTATATGAAGGCTGGAACTTGATTGGCTACTACGAAGAATATGACGGCTACAGTGGCTATGAAATCCCGAGCGGTTCAACTTTCATTTCACCACATGGTGAATTAAATTCCCCAAGCGAAGTAAGGTGGGTATCATTCACCGAATTGAGTGATGGTGTAGGAAATTACAACTCGGGTTTCTCAATCCAAGGTTGATAATCTGAATATAAAAACTAAAAAATAAAGCATGGAGGTAAAAAGTAATGAGGATGAAACAAACATTAACCATTCTCATTACCATTTTCCTTTTTGTGTCCATGGTCGGTGCAGCATCAGCTGATACAAATCCCACACCGCCACATCTCGTACACGGGTACATAAAGGACGATGGTAATGGAGTAAACGGCATCAAAGTAAAGATCGAAACAGATGACGGAACCAAATTAACAAATGATAAAACCTACGTCTCTACAAAAACAGATTCTGAAGGTTACTACAAACTCAAACCTAACGGATTACAAGACGGTAAAACATTAAGCCTGTATGTTGACGGTAAAGATATAGGAGAAGATATAACATACTCCACCGGAAAAGTAGAACAGGTCAACCACGAAGGAAACTACCTGAGCGACAGTTCAGATGACGACGGCGGCAGTTCAGGTGGTATCAGTGCACCCGGCACCGGAAAAAGCGACCAGGAAACGAAACAGATAAAAGCCGAGCTCAAAAACGGTAAAGCAAATACCAATATAAAACAGATCAATAAAGGCGATGAAGTTTCCATCGAGTTGGAAAGTGAAGACAAAGACCAGAAGGAACAGCAGAGTATAAAAAGCATATCCTTCAAGAGTAATGGTGAAGCCCAGGACGTCAATATCGAGATCACAGACCACGGAGAAACCAAACCAGAAACCGTGACGGATAGCGGTGACTCCGATACGGAGAAAATCTACAGGTACTTCGAAATCAAGCATGATAATCTAGATAACGAAAACATAGACAGTGCATCCATAACGTTTGAAGTCGACAAGGACTGGGTAAAAGAGAACAATGCAGGACCAACCGATGTAGGCGTCAAGAGATTCCACGGCGATGATTGGGACGAAGTGGAAGTGTCAATGTTCGATGAAACCGAAGACAAATACATCTACAAAGCCAAAACACCCGGTTTCTCGCATTACAGTATCTATCTCAAAGAGACCGGCCAAGATACAGACGGTACATCAGAAACTACAGAAGACACCAAAGAGCAGCCCTCAGGAGAACCTGATCAGGAAGATGGTGAAAGTCAGGGTATGCCCGGATTCACCGCGATAGGTCTACTAGCAGCAGGTGCAAGTGCAGCATTCTTAAAGAGAAAACAGGATAAGTGAAGTAATTAGCTAAAATCTAATTACTTTATTTACTTCTATAACTTCCAAACTAATTTAAATAATAAAAAAATAGCACCGTAGCTAAAACTTTGAAAATTCTCATTACCATTATCATCCTTTTTACATTTTCAAAATGTATAAAGAAAAATAGTTAACAGAGAATCATGTCCCTGTTTTTAGAGGTGTATATCAGACTATGGGGGTATAGTCTTAATTTTCCGTTTTTCTGTTTTTTAGCCATCCAAATTGTTTTACGGGCATGAGGAATAAGCCCATCCAACAATGGAATAAATCGTTTTTCCGTTTTTTCGGGGAGATAATAACTCAGTATTTATATCTCCTAATTATATAAAATGATGAACAAATAAATAAAATCTGCGTTCATAATTTTGATTGAGTTGAACATAAAATATACAAAAAGAACGAATATATGACCACATCTGTGTATGGGTTTGCAGTCAATACATTCTCATATTCTATCATTTAGTACCCTGCTTTATTATAGTACATAATATTAATTTTAACTTATAAAGTTTAAACTTTTTACTATATACTAGAAAAATAAAAACTATAAGTTTCTAAACTATGTAGAGCTGTGAAATACTACTTAGCTAAAGACCAAGTAGCTCCTTAAATTAAAAATTTAAGGATAACTTTAAATCTATGATTTAAAGTGCTTCCTGTTTCATCCAACAGTTATAAACCGTTGGCTTTCACGTACCCTGTTGCCCCATCCTCGTAAGCCACATGATACTACAACCTTTATAGGAACTCTGAAATATAAAAAACAGCAGAAAGTAATAAAAAGTTAGAACTTGTTAGTATAAACTTTAAAGTAAACCTATAAAGTATAACTCATTATCATATTTCTGTATAGTATATAGTTTTTAGTATAACGTTTTAACTTTAAAGTTATAAGTTAACATAATTTATCTTTGGTTTGTTTCAATTATCTGAAAACAATTTTCCCTTACCAGTTATAAAAATTTAAGTTTCTAAAAATAAATTTTGTTTTTATTCTTAACATTTATATAAAAGTAAACCTAAATATATTTTGAATAATATAACCAGAATGTAATGAAAAATTATGAATATATAATATCGTATAAGTCAAATCAGAGTTAAATTCTTAATAGAGTTGTAGCTTAAAGTAGTTTGCAGAGATTGTTTCTATATAATTCGGTTTTAATTATAATCAAGTTCAGCTAGTTCTCTATATTTTGAATATAACAGGTTTTACTTATACAAATTAAATGATAATGAGAGGAAACATGGTAGATAATAAAATTAGAACCAAATTTTTTACAGTTTTATCGGTGATAACAGTCAAATCAGCTGGTTTAGCAGCAAGGAATCTAAATACAATTAATGGTAACAACCCAGCGTTGGAGATGGTTCGATGAAATATCGAGCGTTTATACTGTCGGTATTGATGGTACTTTCAGTATTCATCACTGGCATCGCACTCACGGCAACGACGGCGAGTGCTGCAGGAGGTCCTACTGTGGATTATGTCGAAATTAGTGGCAATGAACATGTTACGCATGTTTCTGGTGATACATATAAAGCACCTGAAGGTCATAAATACAATGTGTATGCATATATCACTGAACTTCCATTACCTAACGAGCCCGCTCTCTACTACATGCATGGAAAATGGACAGGTAGCGATTACCAAAATACGCTCTCTCCACCTGAGAATGTTTACACTGGCGAATCTCCAGTCCTTTCCCCTGGTACGTATAGTAATATCAAGGTGACAGTTGAGCAGTCTGGGACAGATACTGCATCTGCCACCCTCGAAGTTAAAGAGACTGCTAGTTCAATACTGAATCTTAATGCCCCTGAAAAAATAAGTGCCGGTGATTCCGCAACTGTTCAGGTAGATATAGAAAATACTGGAGGGATACAATATAAATACAATACTGTTCTTTCACTGGATAGCTCCTCAATAAAGTCAAAAACCACCGAATCCGTTGCTAAAGGTGGCTCTACGAAGCTATCGATCACAATACCAGAGTCGGAAACAGAAAATCTAGAGAGTGGTACGCATACAATAACGGTAGAAACGTTAGACAACGACGGTGAAGGAGATACGACAACTAGCCAAGTCGAGGTGATTGTTGACCAAGAACCGCCAGACATCTCTAACGTTACGATCGACGATGATGACGATGGCAACGATGTCGTTGCAACGGGTGATACAGTCACCCTCTCCGCAGACGTCTCGGACGCGAGTGCTATCAGTAGTGTAACGTTCGACGCGAGCGACTTCGATGCAGGAACCGTCCAACTGTCCGGTAGTGGCAACGGAACCTATACAACAGACATCGACGTCGGCTCATCTCCAACCGAAGGTAACCAGTCAGTAACCGTCAGCTCGATGGACGAACATGATAACGGAGGTTCACAGGCTGAACCGTCGAACTCACTAACCGTGGATAATACGAAGCCGGATATTAGTAATGTAAATATAACAGACGAGACTGATGGAAATGGTAACGTAACAGCGAACGATAGTGTAAACATCACCGCCAACGTATCAGACGCCAATGGGATAAAGAGCGTTACCGCGGATGCAAATTCTTTCGGCTTATCATCACAAGTATCACTCACCAATAATGGAGATGGCACGTACACGAAAACAATAACAGTTAACAGTAAACTGGCAAAACTGGGCAGCCAGTCGTTGACCGTTAGTGCGACGGACGAGGCTGACAATGGTGGATTACAGAACGTCGAATCAGACAAACTAACTATTGATGTTCCACATATAACCGAAACCATCACAAGAGATAATGACGGCAATGGTAAAACCGATAATGTGACCATCAAATTCAGTGAAGATGTAAACCTTAACGATGGTTCTAGTGATGGTATACCCGGTTTGACACTTGACAATTCAAACATGGGTATCACATCTAAAGATTACTCTGCATCAGGCGATCAAGTCACTGTTGAATTATCATCAGAAGTAGATAATACAGCAAGTACAACAAACGTTACATACGACTCAACCGCTGGAAACATTGTAACCACTAATGGTTATGAGATAACAGAAGACATGTCAAGTGTTACAAAAACTGATGGTGCAAACCCGGTAATCAGTGATTTCACCGCTACAAATCCCAGCGGACAATCAATCAATATAAAATTTAATTCATCTGAAGAACTTAGTATCAAAAATGTTTCAATCACAGGACCTGAAAACGTATACCTAAACAGCGGGTTTAGCACAACAGAAAACAGCGCTCCTTATGAATATACCGCTACATGTGACACAATAACATCAGACGGCGACTATACAGCAGAACTGATAAAAGCTGTAGATTTTAGCGGAAACGATGGAGCTTCTGGAGAATCTGATTCTGTAATTGTCGACTCAATAGCTCCGAGTTTGGATAGTGCTGAACAGGTAGATTCAACTTCGATTTATGTAGTACTTTCAGATTCAAATGCAGGAATTGATAAAAGCACTATAGATCAGGGAGATTTCTCATTAAGTGCTGGGGAGATTTCTTCAATCGAAAAATCAAGCATAGATAATGGCGATACATCTGGAACAGTTACTATCAATTTACAAGAAATTGTTAGTAATGATACTATAACGGTAAATCTACAGGAAGATGGTATAGCTGATATGTACGGAAACACCCGGAGTGAAGGTTCTGCAGAAGCTACCGGGATGGACAGTTTCGCTCCTACATTGGATGAAGTGGTTGGTGTAGATAAAACAACGATAGATGTTACATTCTCTGATTCAGGGTCAGGTCTTGACAGGAGTACTATCGATTTAGGGGATTTCTCGTTAAGTGCAGGAGAGATTTTTTCAATCGATAAATCAGGCATAAATGATGGTGATGAATCTGGAACAGTAACTATAAATCTAAACGATACAGTAAACGTTGATAATATAACAGTAAGTCTTCAAAGCGATGGAATTGATGATTTAAATGGTAACACTTTAAGTTCCGGTTCAGTTGAAATAACTGGTATGGAAGGATTCAAACCTACACTTGAAGACGCAAATAAAGTAGATTTGACTACTATAAATGTTACCTTCATGGATTCCGGTACAGGACTTAACAAAAGCTCAATAACTAAAAGTGATTTTTCCTTAAATACTAAAACTGATTTCTCAATTGATGTATCAGACATTAACAATGGTGAAAATAGAGGAAATGTAACAATCAACCTTAATAACCCTGTAGATACTAACACAGTAAATGTAAGTCTTCAAAATGATGGAATAGAAGACATGAGCAACAACACTATCAATGATGGTTCATCAGAAGTATCAGGAATGGATGGTGTATCACCTACATTGAACGAGAGTGCGAACAAAATAGATGATGATACAATAGAGTTGAAGTTTTCAGATAATGGTACAGGGCTCGATGAAAGTACTATAAGTTCCGGAGATTTCTTATTAAGCGTCGGTAAGATTGCATCGATTTCTACTACATCAGTTATTGATGGTGACAACTCTGGAATTGTAACAATTGACCTTGCTGAACCTGTAGACAATGAATCCATTATTGTGAGTTTCAAAAGTAACAGTGATGGAATAGATGACATGAGCGGAAACACTCTAACTTCTGGTTCAGCTGAAGTAACAGGAATGGATCATGTCGCACCTACACTGGACAGTGGAAATAGTCTAGATAAAACCACGATATATGTAGCTTTATCCGACTCAGGAACAGGTCTCGATAACGGTACTATCGATAAAAACGATTTCTCATTAAGTACAGGAGTAATTTCTTCTATCGAACCTTCGATAACAAGTGGAGATACTTCTGGAACAGTTACTATCAATTTAGAAAATAAAGTGGATGCTGAAAATGTAACGGTAACTCTAGTTGGTAGCATCAATGATATGAGCAATAATAACAACATTCTAGATTCCGGTTCAGTAGAAGTAACTGAGATGGATGGTGTAGCTCCCACGCTGAATAGTGTTGACAAGCAAAACCTGACAGCTATTGATGTAGACTTTATCGATTCAGGAACTGGTATAGATGAAAGCACTATAGATCAGGGAGATTTCTCATTAAGTGCTGGAGATATATCTTCAATCGACAAATCTGGTATAATCAATGGCGATACGTCTGGAACAGTTACCATCAACCTGAAAAATAAGGTAAACGCTGACACAGTAACTGTAAGTCTCCAGAAAGATGGAATAGATGATATATCTGGTAATACTCGAAGTTCTGATTCAGCTGAAGTTTCAGGGATGGATGGTGTTCCGCCAACCATTAACGAGTTCAATGTCACAGACCCTGATGTAAAGAATCAAAATGTCAGTATTGAAATTAACTCAAGTGAAAAACTCGCGACAATAGGTATTGACCTTGATATTGATGAATTAGGCGACAAATTAACGCTTGACAAGAGTAACTTCACAAAATCCGGTGATGGTCCATATATCTACACAGCAACCTATGAAGGTTCTGTCGATGGAAAATATACAGCAACATTGAATACTGCAGATGACGCAGCAGGTAATGATGGAGCATCAGGTGAAACTTACAGTGACAGTGTTTCCATAGATACAACCCCACCTGAAATCAATGGGTTTAAAGTTAATAATCCAACTGGACGAGAAATTAATGTCACAATTAATACATCTGAAGAATTAAGCACTATAAATGTTGGATTGGATGGTAAAACATTTGATGAAAACGATTTCTCGTTAGACTCAAATGCTCCATATATATACACTCATACATACTCAGCTGGTTCAGATGGAGATTACACAGCTACATTAAACACTGCAAAAGATGCAGCAGGAAACGATGGAGCATCAAGTGAGACCGACGATGTGTTCATAGATACAATCCCTCCAGGTGTAACTTCTGTATCAGGCACTACTGTAGAAGGCGGTAACGATAGAGTTACAATAGAGTTTAATGAATCTGTCATCCCGACTGACAATACCTGGTCAGAAAACGAAATCGGTTCGCTTGAAAGTCCACAGGATACAACTGTGCCATTAACAAACGCAGAATTTAGTTACAGTACACAGGTACTCAATATAACTTTATCAGAAAACAATGACGCGTATCTGAAAAATGGTAATGATGGATTAGCAGTGACTCTGAATAATGACAATATATCAGACGGTAGCTCAAACCACCTCGATAGTTCTCAAAATATCGGTACAGTTGAAGGTGATTCTGATGTACCAGGAATCACTGATGCAAATATAACATCTGATGATATAGTTCTTGATTCCGAAACAGGAACATCACTGGATGTAACTATTAATTTCGATGAAAAAATGGATGATTCAACTAAACCAACTGTTGAAATAACCGGTCTTACACAGGAAACAACAGATTTATCATCAGTTAATTATGCCGATTCTACAACACTAACAGGAACAGTTGAAATAACCGATAATGATGAAGATACTACCGGATCGATTGTAGTAACCGATGCAGAAGACTTGGCTGGAAACACTAACAGCCCATCTGAATCTTTTACAGTTGATACTCAAGAACCAAAACCAAGTATTAACAGTCTAAACACCCCCCTCTCGGGTAATGTGACATTGAGTTCAACAGACAACACTGGTGACTCAGTCTCATCAATAACGTGGAAATTCAGTACCGATACAAGTTCAGGTACCTATTCTGAAATAGGTACAGGTGACAGTTATCCATGGGATACTACTGAACAGGTAACAGATGAAGATTCTACAAACAACGGGTTAAAAGTAATCTATAGAGATGATGCAGGCAACATCAATTCATCGACAATAACAGGTTTTGAAATAGATAATTTAAAACCTGGAATAAGTAGTGCAAGTATCACAAATGCACCTATTAATGTATCCGATGTTGGCGATACACAAACAGTAACTCTGAACTTCAATGAATCCATGAATACAAGTGTTTCTCCATCCGTACAAATCACCGGTACAAACAAAACATACAGTGTTGAGGAGAGCTCATATTCAGATTCTGTATGGGAAGGTACTGTTACCATCGACGATGATAATGAAGATCTGACAGCAGAAATCAATGTTAGTGGTGCAGAAGACCTTGCAGGCAATGTGATGGCTGACGATGCATCTAATACGTTCACAGTCGATACTCAAGAACCAGAACCAACAACAAGTATTGACAATAAAAATCTTTCAGAAACAGTTGATGTTGCCAGCTACTTTACAATAAACTCTGATGACATATATAGTACAACATTTGAATATGGTAGCAACAAAATCGACGAAGCAAACGAAAGTAGTTGGGATTCAACAAAAGCATCTGACGGTGATATTGATTTCACATTAACAGCAGAAGACGATGCTGGTAATACTGGTACTGTAACAGGTACTGCAACAGTAGATAATACTGAACCAGTCATTAACGAGTTCAAGGTCACAGACCCTGATGTGGAGAACCAGAATATCAGCATCGAGGTGAACTCAAGTGAACAACTCGCGACAATAGGTATAGACCTTGATATTGATGAAGAAGGCGACGAAGCAGCGCTTGACCTGAACAACTTCACAAAATCCGGTGATGGGCCTTATATCTATACAGCAACCTACGAAGGAAGTAAAGATGGTACATACAACGCAACATTGACCGATGCTAAAGATTATGCAGAAAACAATGGTGCATACAACCAGAATAACACTACTGTAATAGATACAACAAACCCAGAAATCACTGATATAGGTCCAAATAAATTAACCGACAACAACCAGCCTGTAATCGGTTTCAATCTTACTGAAAAGAACCTCGATACACTTGAAATAAAAATCGGAAACGTTTCTGACAACAACAAGTATCTCAACTGGACCGATATCGACCTTTCAGGAACCCAGAACCCATACGATGAAGTAGAGTTCACTTTCGACCCTGCAGCCCACGACGTCACACTCAATGACGGTGAAGTCATTGTCAATGTAAGTGCTACAGATACAAAAAGTAACACTCAAACAAAAGAGTGGAGTTTTGAAGTCGATACTAAAGCACCTGATCTTAAGAAAACTTATCCGATAAATGATATCAATAATAATCAATCAGTAATAAGTTTCAATCTGACTGAACCCAATCTTGATACATTAAAGATACAAATCGGTAACGAATCAAACAATAGTAAATACCTTGATTGGAACGAGTTTGACCTGTCAGGAACATCTAACCCATACAACAATGTCAAGTTTACTATTGACCCTGAAAAACGAGACATTACATTTGAAGAGGGGCAAGTAGTCGTCAATGTAAGTGCAAACGACACAAATAGTAATAAAATGAATAAAAAATGGAACTTTACTATAGACAAAACAACCCCGGAAGTTGAATATTCAGTTATAAACAGCAGTTTATCGACCAGAGACACGACTTACGTTGAAGTAAAATTCAATGAAGCGATTGATAAGACGAAATCTGACATAAGTATCGAAACAAACGGACACATATTATCGTTCGAAAAAGCTATCGAATCAAATATTTTGATTTTTAGTAACCATGGAACCCTGATTAACAGCAAAGAAGACAAGGTTACTGGTCTGAATAATATATCAGATAATGCAAGTAACTTCGTATCTCTCAACGATGAAATGGAAATCGATGTCTTTAGAAGAACTATCGATTCTAGCAGCTGGAACTATGTTTCATTCCCGATTGCAGACGATAATAAACCAAAGATAACAAAAGTCATGGAAAAATCCGATGGATATACTATTTGGAAATACCATGACCATGAATGGCAAGTCTACAAACCTGGAGACATGCATGAATTTACAGGTTTTGAGGGTGGTCTTGGTTACATGGTTAGCTCTGAAAAGGATTTCATACTTTCGCCGAATATCAATACGATATATGAAAATGACCTGATAGTACCCGCTACTGTAGAGGTATATGACGGCTGGAACCTTATAGGATACTATGAAGAATATAGAGGCAGTGATAATATCAACCAGTTGGACATAGATACATATAAATCGCCGCATAGTAAAACACCAATGTCTACATCCACTGGTGAAGTGATATGGGTCTCATTGTATGATCTGTCCAACGGTAGTGCAAATTACAATTCAGGCGAACGACTGGGCAAGTAAAAACAAAGATGCACATATAGGGTAGGTTGATTTGACCTATTACCTTGCATTTTTTTATTTTTTATCAGATATCTTTTTATCCAGCTATATCAATAGTAGGTTTTAACTATATAATAAAAACTTAAAACTTTATAGTTAAAACTTAAAACCCGACAAAAAATAAATACATGTATATACACACAAAAGCGAACACTTAATAAATTACTTAAAAAGCAAATAAAAATTAATCTAAAATGGCTACGCAGTAATTATTTATATTTGAAAAACAATAGTAATACCTGTCCAAACATTTCTAAAAAAATGTAATGTTTATATACAACAAAAACGTATATGTATATACATGAGGGATAACATGTCATCAAATTTTTCACAATTAGATATATCATTAAAAAACGTTGGAGGCCTTAAAGAGAAAAACTTGACTGTAAAGTCAGGTCTAAACATCATAGAGGCGCCAAATGCTTCCGGTAAAACTTCATTATTACGCGGATTTCTACTATCAGTTTTGCCAAATGGCAAAGCAAACCACTACAGTTACCTATTACACTCAAAATCAAATTTCGGTTCAGTAAAAATCACAGATGCCAACGGCCAAGAATACACAAAAGAGATTGTTAAAGATAAAAACTCAGTATCTATAAAAGGTGACAACATAGTCGACCCTGAAAAGGAAAACCTTGTCTCAAGATTTACAATCGCAGGCAACACTAACAAGATACTAGATGCCGTTAGAACCGGTCAAAATCTAAAGGATATATTACTGGAATACACCAATATACCTGACTTAAAAAATCAACTTAGTAAATACGATTCACAGATAAAAGATAATGAAAACCAATTAAACACTTTAGAGAACAAACTCAAAAACGAAACTGAACTTTATAAAAACTTATCCATAACTAGAAACGAAATCGAAAAACTAGATGAGGAAAAAAGTAAATTAGAGAAAGAATACACTGCGAAAAAAATAGACGATGAAACTAATAAAGAATACAAAGAAGCAGTGAATAAACTCAACAAAATACAACAGTCTATTAAAGAGTTAGAAAATAAAATAAATTACAATAAGAAACGTTACAAAGAACTTGAAGAAACAAAACAAAAATACGAAAACGATTTGGAACAAGTTCAACATAACGAAAACATCGATGTTAACACACTTGAAAATGAAATAAAAAACATCAATGAAAAAATTGATTCAAATATTTCCAAGATGAAGACCCTTAATACATATATCGATGGGATAGATGAGTTTATCAATTCATCATTAGATATTGCAGATGTACAGGGCAACAATTCTATAGATAGTTTAGCTGAGAGTTTAAATTGTCCATTCTGCGGAACAAATTGCGATAAATCAAAACTTGAAGAACAAAAATCTCATCTTACAAGTATAAGGGATTCATTAAAAGAAGAAAACAAAAGTTTAAAACAAAAATCCAGTGAAAAACAAGAATTAATCGATTCATATAAAAAGAAAGAAAATGAAATTAATAAAATAAACAGTAAGATAATAGATACTGAAAATTTAATTTCAGAAACTAATGAACAAATAAAGAAAGCACAGAACAAGTTGAGAGATATAAAACAACAAAAAATAGAACAAGAAGACATAGTCAGCAAATTCAAAGAGGAAGTTGAAACTGAAACAGCTGATATTACAAACAGATTGTCTAAAGTTAACGCCCAACTTGAATCTTATAAAAATAAAGAAGATCAAATTAACAAGTCTATAGAAAATAATAGGCTTAACAAAGAAAAATACGATGAACTCAAAACCAAAATCGATGATTTAAATGACAAACGTTCTAACTTACAGAAAAAGATAAACAACATTGAACAGAACGTGAGGGAGAACTTCAACAACCATATAAAAGAAGTTTATGATGAACTTGGTTTTGAAAATATCGATAATATAGAGCTTTCGTCAGATTACAATCTCTACATAACAAGAACGTCTGATGAAGGTAAAGGATATTTTGACAGATACTCGATAATGACTTTGAGTACCTCTGAACTAGAAGTTATAGGGCTTATAGTTATGTTGAGTGGTTACCTTACGTACAAAGTAAACGAGGTGTTCCCTGTTATTGTATTGGATGAACTAACATATCTTGATACAAAACGTATGAACGATTTAATGGACTACATGAGCGATAAAGTAGAATCCGTTGTCCTAACTAAACTACCAAGTGGTACATTAAACACTAATGCTAACTTGCAAAAGTTAGAGAGTTTATCTACCACTGCCTAATTTTTTCTTTCTAAGTTTAAGTTTAAGTTTAAGTTTTGGATTAAAATGTTGGAAGATTACGATATACCCCATGAAAATGATTATGTTACTGAAAGTGAAGATAATTTAGCTTTGGGTATATCTAATAATGTAAACATACAAACCGATAAACAAGAACCAATAATATCAAGTTGCAGAGTTTGTAATCTTTTAAAAACTGATCTGTTTAATGAAAAACAGATAAATGATTGGTTCAAAGAAGTCTATTCAGACCCTGAAAACCAACCAAGTATCAGGATGCTGGTTGACGAATTCAACAATAAAATATTAACAAACTTATTCCAGGAAAAATATCCCGAAGAAGACCTGGTATTTGATATCGACAAATTCAGAAAATACATCGAAGTCTATAGTATAAATACACTTGAGACTATAGACAGAGAAACCTGGGATATAGGCGATGCAATTGCAAGGAAGCATAACATAGATGTTTTAGAGTTTTCCACAGCTTTTATAAATAAATACGATATTAAAAAACATCTCCAGTGCCTTGGGTTCAATTTAAATGATGATAATAAATACCAGAAATATGTAAATGACTTGAAAAAAGGGTTTGACTTTAGCCAAAACGTAGCCAACAAAGCATTGGAGAGGGCTTTAAACCGAAAATTAGTTAGTGGTAATTTTAAAGCTGAAACAATTATAATTTGTGAAGATTGTGGTAAAGAACTCCGTGTCTCTGACCTGCTAAAAAACGGTCACAATTGCTCGAATCAGAGATGATAATATGATTGATGCTTTAAGAGTTTTAGACGTATTGAAGATTTTTAAAATACTTTCACCGACAAGGATTAAGGAGTTTTCAGGGCTTACGAATACAAGATCCAAACAGGAGATAAATGACTTAGAAAATCTAGGGTTAATAGAACTCTCTCCTCAATCGACACCTCACGACAAAGAATTTAAACTAACTGACTTTGGATTGAAGATTTACACAAATTTTAGAGAGTTTAATTATGAGTATTTCAAGGTTTCAGTTAATACACTCAAAAAAAATGAGCGAAAAAAAGCAAAAACAATAATCGATACATTAGAAGACCAGGGAGCTAGTTTTGACTATTTACGTAAAATAACCGGTCTTCCATTCCTTGACCTGAAACTCTACCTGATATTTTTAATCTATCGAGAATATGTCGATAGAAAACTTATCGGTGGAGATTTAGTGTACTATACAACCACTGAAAAATCTAACAAATTTTCTAGCCATGGTTAATAATCAACCAGCTAAGCAGGAGTCGCCTTCCAAAAGGTAAGAGTGGTTGATTTAACAATTGCCTGAATACCAAATAGCTTCAGAAAAAAATCAAACCAAAAAAGTTTGTTGTGTTAACTGCCCTGACTTCTGGAAGGGTACTTCTATTTTATGGCTTTCTATACCACTACATTCGTTAACCATCAGCTACCAATGACTAATTTTCCTAATATAGCTGATTTATAGTCAATAACTCAATTGTTACTTATAATTATATTAACAAACGATGAAATATATTGCAAATTAATAACAAATAATCTGTGCTCAGCTATAATTTTATCCAGGTGAACTACCACTTGGCTAAAGACCAAGTGGCTCCTTAAATTAAAAATTTAAGGATAACTTTAAATCTATGATTTAAAGTGCTTCCTGTTTCATCCTTTTCCCTTATGGGAACAAGTCCACAGGCTCTACCCCTCATCCCGAAGGTGAATTGATGCCTATTAGATTCTGTCTATCCAACGCGAATTTTTTGATGTTAACTGATGCGTTGATGTCCCTATCATGTTCCGTTTTACAGTCAGGACATTCCCATTCTCTGTCTTTAAGTTCTAAATCCTGATGATAATATCCACATACATGACAGATTTTGCTTGATGGGTCGAATCGTCCTATCTTGATAATATTTTTACCGTACCATTCTGCTTTATACTCTAATTTCTGAACAAAACTACTCCATGAAGCATCAGTTATATGTTGTGCCAGATTATGATTTTTCAGCAGTCCTTTTACATTCAAACATTCCAGTGCTACAGCTTGGTTCTCGCTTATCAACCTGGAACTTAACTTATGCTGGAAATCTTCTCTCTGATTAGCAATTTTCTCATGATATTTTGCTATTTGATGTTTTAGTTTCCTGTAATTGTTAGAACCTTTCTTTTTTCTGCTGAGCCTTTTCTGTAATACCTTCAATCTTTCAATTGAATTTTTCAGGTATCTTGGATTATCGATTTTTTCACCGTCGGATGTAACAGCGAAATCCTTGATTCCTACATCGACTCCTACTGTATTAACTTCGTCGAACTTCTGTTTTTGTGGTAATTGTTTGTCGTCATCGACTAAAATACTGATATAATATTTTCCTGTCGGTGTTCTTGTTATAGTTGCAGTCCTTTGTTTACCATCAAAACTTCTATGCAGCCTGGTTTTTATCCAGCCGATTTTAGGTATGTATACTTTATTATTACCAAAATCGACTTTATAATACTGAGGAACAGAAAACGATTGAACAGGGTTTTTCTTGGATTTAAACTTTGGAAAACCTGATTTTTCTCTGAAAAACTTGGTAAAAGCATTTTCCAGGTTAAGAGTAGCTCCCTGTAATGATTGTGAGTTAATTTCATTCAACCATTCATGATCTTCTTTTAATACCCTTATCTGTTTGTTCAATTCAAATCTTGATATTGCTTTACCATCCTGCTCATAAGATTTGAGTTTGTTCTCCAATGCCCAGTTGTATATGAACCTACAAGCTCCTATATGTTTTGCGATTAACTCCTGTTGGATTTGGTTTGGATACATACGATACTTGTAGGCTTTTAACATATTACAGTAATTAGAATTTAACATTATTTATATGTTACGTTATATATTGGACGGTATTCAGCCCTGATGCTGAAGACATCAGGGTTTTCTACCTTCTGTTACTATAAAAAAGATTAGGACTTTGTTTTTATTTTTTATAAAATGTAAAATATACCCCAATTTTTATATAAATTCAAATCATTAAATTTTATATGTGTAACAATGTTTCAGAACTATGTCAAATTCAATAATTGTGATTATGTAACTAGCATGATAACACAGACACAAAAAGTTACGCAATTAATGGTTCTCAGACTGTTTTATCAGTTAAAACTAAACAACTTTGGTGGGAGCCGATTTATAACAAGTAAAAATATTTTAACCGAGGTTTAAACTAAAATATGAAAGGAATTAAAAACATAGCAAAATTTGCAACATTTCTAATGATAATGATTGCTGTCACAGGAATGGCAGCAGGAAATACTACAAGCATATCTCCAGAAAATAAAGTAGTAAATAGTAGTACAAATATCAACTATGAAGTAGGAAACACCACAAGTAATTCAGGAAACATATCAGTAATCCTAGACAAGGACGGAGATGGTTATTACAATAGTAGTGATGATCGAATAAGCTCAAATAGTTCCTTTAGTACAAGTCCAGTAGACATATCTGTAAATGTTCCTGATTGGACAGATGGTGAATATGATGTATATGCATACGACAGCGCCACAGTCAATGATGGTGATGACTTAAGTAACAATGCAAATATTAGTACCACCTTGACAATTGATGATGACAATCCTAGTGTAAGCTCGATAACGACACCAATCTACACAAAATCGAGTGAAGATGTACCCGTTGAATTCACATATACAGAAGATAATCCATCAAGTGTAGATATAATTATAGGTTCCAACACAGAAAGCTTTACACTATCTACAAGTGGTTCATCAGAAACTAAAACATTTAGTTCAACTAATTTACCATCATCCGAAGGGAAATATAATATAACCGTAAAAATAACCGATCAAGCAGGAAATACTGGAAATAAAAAATGTGAAAACGAGGTTACTGTAGATGATACCAAACCAAGTGTAACCAACGTCCAGATAACAGATGTAACCGATGATAATGGATTCGTTAAGAGTGGTGACACTGTCAAAATCGAGGCAAATATAATAGATAACTTCAATGATCCACTCCAAAGTAAATACACAACAAAAGATATGTTTGGTTCTGGAACAATAGACCTCAATTATGATAGTGGCGACACATATAATGCAACATTTACAGTTGACTCTGGTGCAAATGACGGTGAAGAATCACTAACAATAAACGCAACTGATAAAGCAGGCAACTCAAATGATACTGAAACATCAGGTACGCTTACAATTGATACCACTGAACCAACACTCGAGGATGCAGAAAGTGTAGACAAAACCACCATCAATGTAACACTATCCGATGATGGTAGCGGAATCAATAAATCATCTATAGATACAAATGATTTCGATTTATCATATGGAAATATTGGATTAGTAAATTCAACAAACGTAACTGATGGTGCAACAAGCCAACAAATTATTCAAATAGAACTCAGGGATCCAGTAGATTCCGAATCAGTAGATGTCGTGCTTAATTCAAGCAATGACGGAATTAAAGATAAAGCTGGAAACAGTAACAATTCAGGTTCAGTAACCGTAACAGGAATGGACAGTGTTGCACCAACACTAGACCATGCATCCAAAATAAATGCTACGAAAATAAAAGTTCAACTTTCAGATTCTGGAAGTGGTATTGATAACAGCACAATCAGTTCCAGTGACTTTGCATTAAGTACAGGAACAATTTCAAGCATAGATAAATCCAGCATTTCTGATGGTGACAGCGATGTAGACCTAATTTTGATTCTTGATAGTCCTGTGAACAGTGATACTGTTACAGTTAGTTTACAAAACGATGGGGTTGCTGATATAAGCGGTAACTACCAGACAAGTGGTTCTGAAGAAGTATCTGGTATGGATGGTGTTGCACCAACTATTAGTGACTATAAGGTTGTGAATCCAAACAAAGATAACAGAAACTTGACTATCGAATTCAACTCTACAGAGAAATTGACTAATATAACTGCAGATATAAAAACAGATGATGGAAGTCCAATAACTACTATAAACGAAAGCAATTTCAATGAATTTACATCTGAATCAAATTATACCTACAACGCGACTTATGAATTCAGTTCTGATGGTTGGTACAAAGTTGAGTTAGTTACAGCAAATGATAGCAATGATAATAACGGTTCAAGTGGAGATGAATATATAAGTGGTGCTGTTGTAGATACAACAAAACCTGTGATTGATAGTGTTACTCCGAACAATACTATGGTCACAGATGACCAAAAAGTAATTTCATTCAACGTTTCCGATACCTACCCATTGAAACTTAGTGTTAAAATCGGCAACGAAACAAACCTAACAAAATACGGAAATAATAGTACAGTAACACCAACTGATGAACCAGTGAAAGATCAGATTTTTGTTATAGACTCATCAAATTCTGGAATACATTTCGATGACGAAAAAATAGTTGTAACTGTTGAAGTCACTGACATGTATGATAATATACAAACCAAACAATGGAATTTTACAGTCGATGCAACTAGTCCAAGTGTCGAATATGCTGTAATCGACAATGGATTTTCAACAAATGACATGACCGGTGTCAATGTCAAATTTAGCGAAGGCATAAACACCTCTGTACCCGAAGACATATCAATGGTTATTAGCAATGGCGAAACACAAAAACAAATACCATTTAATACTATGGTAAGTCCAACTATTGATGCATCTTCAGATATACTCCAGTTCAACAAAACAAACGTGCTTATAGATAGTAAAGATTATGAAATAATCGGTTTCAATAATGTTTCTGACAAAAATGGAAACGATGTATCCGTTAACGAGGACATCGAAATCGATGCATTCAGAAGAAACATTGGTACCAGTGAATGGAACTATGTATCCTTCCCAATGGCAACCGAAGGTACAATGTCTATAGATGCTGCCATGGAAACATCTAAAGACTATACCATGTGGAGATATCACAACGGTGAATGGGAGGTATACAGTCCAGGTGTAAAACACGGATTCACAAACGTTGAAGGTGGACTTGGATACGTGGTAAAAGCCAAAGACAGTTCCTTCACACTCGCACCAAACGTTGAAACCGTATACGACGGTGATGCTGACGAAACTTTAGGCACTACTACAGTATATGAAGGCTGGAACCTGCTAGGATCTTATGAAGAATACGCGGATGATAATCTAGTCCAGCTAGGAAGATTTGTAAGCACCTACTATTACCCACATGGTGAGAGACTACCAAGTAATGGTTTCCCCGCAGGTAACACCGTGTGGTGCTCATTTACAGAGCTCAGTAACGGTCAGGCAAATTATAATGCAGGCGAAATTAAAAGAGTAGACTAAAACACTAAAAAATGGAGGTAAAACGTAATGAGGATGAAACAGACATTAACCATTCTCATTACCATTTTCCTTTTTGTGTCCATGGTCGGTGCAGCATCTGCTGAAACGAGTAAAACACCCCCACACATGGTCTACGGATACATCAAGGATGATGGTAATGGAGTTAGCGGTATCCAGGTAGAGATAAGAACAGACGATGGTACCAAACTGTCAAACGACAAAACCTCTGTCACAACATCTACCGATTCCGAGGGATACTACGAACTCAAACCCAACGGACTGCAGGATGGTAAAACCCTGAGTCTCTATGTAGACGGTGATGATACCGGAAACGACATAACGTACACCACCGGCAAAGTAGAACAGGTCAACCACGAAGGAAACTACCTGAGCGACAGTTCAGATGACGACGGCGGCAGTTCAGGTGGTATCAGTGCACCCGGCACCGGAAAAAGCGACAAGGAAACGAAACAGTTAAAAGCCGAGCTCAAAAACGGTAAAGCAAATACCAATATAAAACAGATCAACAAAGGCGATGAAGTTTCCATCGAATTGGAAAGTGAAGACAAAGACCAGGAGGAACAGCAGAGTATAAAAAGCATATCCTTCAAGAGTAATGGTGAAGCCCAGGACGTCAATATCGAGATCACAGACCACGGAGAAACCAAACCAGAAACCGTGACGGATAGCGGTGACTCCGATACGGAGAAAATCTACAGGTACTTCGAAATCAAGCATGATAACCTAGATAACGAAAACATAGACAGTGCATCCATAACGTTTGAAGTCGACAAGGACTGGGTAAAAGAGAACAATGCAGGACCAACCGATGTAGGCGTCAAGAGATTCCACGGCGATGATTGGGACGAAGTGGAAGTGTCAATGTTCGATGAAACCGAAGACAAATACATCTACAAAGCCAAAACACCCGGCTTCTCGCATTACAGTATCTATCTCAAAGAGACCGGTCAAGATACAGACGGTACATCAGAAACCACGGAAGACACCAAAGAGCAACCCTCAGGAGAACCGGATCAGGAAGATGGTGAAAGTCAGGGAATGCCCGGATTCACCGCTATAGGTCTACTAGCAGCAGGTGCAGGTGCAGCATTCTTAAAAAGAAAACAGGATAAGTGAAGTAATTAGTTTTTAGCTAATTACTTTATTTGTAAGAATCTTTGGAATTAATTCCTTCTGAAGCCACTTGGTCTTTAGCCAAGTGGTAATCCGTTTTTCTACAATTTCCAACAACCAGCAAACATTTTATTTAAGATTCAGTCAATATTAAGTTATAAGTTAAAACTATAAACTTTAAAGTTTATAATATAACAACTAAACCGATAAAAACAGAAGCTGACAACCGTCAGGAAGAATTAAGATGGGTGAGAGGATTTTTCTAAACAGAACCAAAACATTGTTCCATTACCATCTGTTCCATCTTCTACCCCAATATAACCACCGTGCAGTTCAATGATTTTTTTTACTATTGAGAGCCCTAGACCATTACCAGATTTTGTCTTATTGTTACGTTTGAATCTATCGAAAACATAGGGTTTTTCATCATCTGGAATCCCAGGACCCGAATCTTCTACAAATATTTTCCAGTAACACCCGCTATCACAAATACCAATTTTTATTTTACTCCCATCTGGACTGTATTTGATTGCATTATCAACCAAATTAGTAAAAACCTAGTCGACGTCATTGATAAACTTAACAACATTAACTAACAATAATTATTATCAATTACAATGACGTCGCGAAACAGTATTAAACTTGCTACTAAAATATATAATTAATGATAGAACTGTTTCTACCCAAGAACCAGAGTTAAGATTTACTGGGTCACCAATACTGATAATCCCAATAAATATATAAATAATGCATTAATAAAGGACGGTACAAGGAAAACCTAGAACAAACGTAACTTTTATCAGATTTTAACTCGGTGATACATAATGAGAGAGTATAAACCTCCTTTAGACAGCAAAAAAATAGAAATGTCAGAAATTCTTAAAAACCTGGGGTTAACTAGAACGGTCTCCATGACCCTTGCCTGTCTATCTGATGGACAAGAATTGTCATCTAAAGAAATAGAAACTATATCAGGATTGAGACAGCCAGAAGTAAGCTCAGCTACTAAATATCTAATTGAAAAAGGATGGATAGAAATCAGAGAAGAGAAGATTACAACGAATAAAGGGCGACCAACAAAGTTATACACACTGGTTGCACCAATAGATAAAATCACTAAAGATATCGAAGCTGATATATTATCCCAAAATAGAAATATTCTCGATAATATCGAATATCTCAAAGACTTTGTCGACAACCCTCAAAAAATATAAAAATTATACAGAAGCTGGCAGGTTAATCCATGCAATAAACAATAGAATTGTACCAATTGCAAGTTTTAAACCGCCAGGAATTTTATAATTGATTTTTGACTCTATAATATTTGTTATACCTGCTGGAGGAGGCAATATCACAAGAGCCGTCAAAAACAAAGGCACTCCAGCAGCTAAATTATTTTCTGTAAGTGCCAGGTCTAGACCAGTCAATCCAAGGTATAACCCGAGAGCCCAGATGAAAAACTCTCCGATTTTATGTTTGTTGGCTCTTATGTTATCTTCAACTTGTGATGATAAGTTATTACCGGTTTTTTTTTTACTTTTGCATTTTTCAGATTAACACACTCCCTCTAAAAAGTATATAATTACAGAACAAAATTACTATATTTACATATATAAAAGTTAATTGATTAAATTTCAAAATTTGTGTCAATTGGGTTATACCAATTTTTACCAAGAATTCAGGATTATTACAAAATCGGGAAAAATAAGATGGGTTAATGAAGATATAATCGTCCAGTATAACGATAATGGTTCACCTGTATCCTATCAGAGTATAATGTTTGATGTCACTGACAGAAAAAACAAAGAAACTGCGCTCCAGTATTCATTAAAGGAAAAAAGAATTTTGAAAACATTATCAATAACAGTCCTGTAATCGTATTCCAGTGGAGAGCAAGTGGTAATCCAAATGAAATGTGGCCTGTCGAATATGTATCAGGTAACATCTCCAAATTTGGTTATTCACCTGATGAATTTATAAAAGGTAAAATTAAGTATGGAGACATCATATATTCTGAGGATCTGGAAAAAGTTCAATCAGGGCTTTATGAAAAACGTAAGAGTGGAAACTCAAATTTTTCACAGGAGTACAGGATTCTGACAAAATCAGGTTATATCAGATAGGTGGACGAAAGGACGTTCATAAAAAGAAATGACGATGGTGAACCTGTATTCTACCAGGGTATCATAGTTGATAACACAAAGCATAGGTATGCTGAGAACATAATAAATATCCAACATAAAATAGGCTCGTTACTAAATTCTGATGAAAACGTAGATGAAGTGATTGAAGAAGTGATTGAACACGTTCTTGAGATTAATGCTATCGATTGTGGATGCATACATTTTGTCAATGAATCAGGCGGATTGGACCTTGTAACACATAAAGGATTGGTTACATCTCTGGTTTATGATATGTCTTACATAAGTTCAAGTTCATTTGTAACCAAGCTTTTAATGACAGGTAACCCAACATACAAAGACTACTCAGAAATATTACGTAATTCCGCATATAATATTAAACATGGAGAAAGAGCATTAGGTCTTATACCCGTCAAATTTAAAGGAGATACAGTAGCATCTTTAAGTGTATCTTCACATACACATGATAGTTTTCCCCATGAAGTTAAAGTTGCTCTATAGAATATCGCGGATCTGTTGGGATGTTTCATCGGACGGATAACTGTAGAAATAGAATTGGAAGAATCTAAAAAAGAAAGTTGGACAACGTCATTGTAATTAATTGTTATTTTATTTGTTATTTTATTATTTGCTGCTGACTTTTCGGTTTTGAATTTTGGATACAAAATTATAAGTTATTATATTCAATAATTTGGCTATAAACTATCAACTATCAACTATAAACAACTTTGACCATAAAACCTTAAACTTTATAGTCAAAAGGTATACTTTAGGATTAACGACATTATAAAGTATAAAGTATAAAGTTTATACTATTGTATTTTTGCACTATTCAATTAAACTGAACAAAAATTATTGAACAAAGGTTGCCACTTAAAAGTATATACTTTATAGTTTAAACTATAAAATCAAACCTATATAGAAAAAATTATGTATTAAAAAATAATCACAATAAAATAAAAAAGAAGGAAAAAAGATGGCGAAGGAAAAAGCAAAAAACCGAATGGAATTCGGTTTGAAAGGTTACCCAATGGCTCTGCAAGAATACTGCAAACAAATAAACTGGGACCCTGAAAAAGTAAGAATCGCCCTCACAGATGAAGGCATAGCAGATGAAATGTTGTATCTGGATGAACCAAATGTGCAAATAGTAGACGTACTTACACGTTTTCTCTCACTCTCTGAATCCTCAATTTTTGTGATACATGCACCTGTTGGAATGGGGAAAAGCAGTATCAGGGATTTTACGCTAAAGACATTAAATGAGAGTGATGATTATTACATTACTGTTATAAACAATCCGCGATTAACACCTCTACAAATCTTAAAACAGATCCTTAGAGACATCACTGCAGAAGAAAAAACACCAAGAACAATGGATCTTGTTTGGAATAAGGCCAAAAACATACTAAGTGAATTAAAAGAAACAGGAATTTCTACTATTATTTGGATTGATGAGGCTGAAAAACTCGACAACAAAAAATTATCATTATTAAGAGCTCTTGCAGATGTAAAAACTTTCGATGGTGAAAAAGTTTGTAAAATCGTGCTAACAGGTACACCTACATTAAAGAAAAAAGTCGAAAATTTCCTCGAAGCCAACCCAGAAGATGCAGAAGCTTTCGATGACAGAAGTGGGTTTTACACATATGAATTATCAAAATGGAGTTCCAATCATATACTGGAATGGTGGGAACTACTGTGCGAATATTGTTCTACCGACGATAACGCAATAAATCCGTTCACAAAAGGCGCAGCTGATGAGGTAATAGAGTTTAGCGACGGAAAACCACGTACAATAACACAGATTACTCAAATGGTTCTGTTTGATACAGCTGCTAGGTATTTCAATGAAGAAACAGACATCTGGATCTCGCAAGACGATGTTTTAAATGCACTTAGTACACAGATACAGGAAGAAAATTCTGAACAAGAACAGCAAGAACAGCAAACACAGGAGTGAAATAAATGGGTAAAAAAGAGACTGCTGTAGAAAAAATGCGAAGGAAAATGGAACAAAAAGAGTCCCAGGAAGACACTGAAAGTGACAATGAAAATGTAGTTACTGATAACGATATTCATATCAACCCTTCACCTAATATCGACACGGATGACACAGATACAATATACAGTGATGAACAGGACGTTGATATTGAACAAAGTTTAGAAACCGATACTGATTTAGGTTCAATAGATACATCAACTTCACTAGATTACAAGATAAAAAACAAAACTGAAAAGTACGATAAAAGTTTGATACACCAAGCAATTAATCAAGGTATTAAAAATCCGAGGGTTGGAGCATGGTCCCCAACATCAGCGATAATATTAAACTATATAAAGTTTACAAGACCAAGATATGGTAAATCTATAAGTTCTGAAATAGATGAAATTCTAGCCGATGGTTTAAAAGAGAGGTATCCAGAACTTCATGAAGCTATTGAAAATGAACTGCGTGAGAAAAATCAAGATATACCTAAAGTAAAAGGCGTTAAAAAATAAAAAACTATATTTTAGTTCATTTCATTTTTTACTTGTTAACAAGTAAAAAATTTATACTATAAATACAATTTTCCAAATGGAAGGATTAGTAAAAAAAGTCGATTGGGGAGGGTATAAAATAACTGAAAAAGGAAGAATTGCTTCAGTATCAAGATACTTTGGAAAGAATCCCTTGAGTTTTTCTAAAAACTACTTATTTTTATATAAAATTTAGATTATAAATAAATGGTTAAATATTATCTTATACGATTGCTAATTATTATTTTAAAAACATATAAAATATAATAATATATTAGATGGTTTATCTAACCCTCCCACCCCTTTTTGCACGTAAAACGTGAAAATATTACTATAATATATGAATTATAGTTATTATGAAAATATTCGTTTGTAGTGTTAATAAATTAATATTATAAATAATTATTGTTGTTTTATTTATAATTATTT